>PAUH01000009.1 GCA_002712645.1 Methanobacteriota archaeon | reverse complement strand
AAGTCGATGTCGAGCTGATTGGGGATGACGGGGAAACGAACACGTTCACTCCATGCGAGGTGGGCTGTAGCGCATCTGAGGATCCAGGGTATTATCTGGCCGGAACGATTCTGGTCAGTGATGGGGGGATCTGGAAAATTCGATTCTCCGGAGATGTTGTCGGAGACAGCGATCTCAGGATAAAGGAGTACAAGGTGCCTTTCTTCGCGGAAGAGTCCGCGAGTGTACTGTTCGGAGTAGGGGGGTGCTGTATCTCAATCGTCTTCCTTGTTGCAGGAGTTATAGTCGGCTTCTCGTCGAAGCGCGAGAAGGTTCAACCAGTGGAATGGGTCCAAGCATCTGGCAACAATTGACTGGCTAATGAACGGGGTTCCACTTCCAAATCATCTTCTGGCAGGTATCCAATCGCCGATCCACAATGCTACTCCGATTAGTGCCGCCTGGATTATCCCCCTGAGAACATGGGCTCTGTTTGAGAACGTATTGCCTCCGATTGGTATGTCGTTAATCCACATGTTTAGGTTGGCCCAATAGAGTGCTATGAGCATCAATGCCATGCCTAAAGCGGCCTCGCTCCTGTACATTGGAAGGATGATGCCGATTCCGAGTAATATCTCGAATGCTCCGCTTGCATAGACCCAGAATCTAGCATTACCGAGTATCTCTGGCACTATGGGCTCAAACCACTCCGGATCAATGAAGTGTTTTACCCCTATCCAGATGAATGGAACGCCATAAATGAGGGCGACGAGGTGTCCGATATTCTCGTTCATCAGGATACTCGGATCCCGGATGCTCGTAAATATCTACAAGGTGCGGAGAGTCTTCAACCCACAATCTCTGCATCCATGATTTCTGAGTCGTCCGAATTTCTCTTGGATAAGACTCTGCGTGCCACAACTGCAACAAAGGATAGCGGCAGAATCGAAGATAGTGCGGATATTGCAATGCCGAGAAGATTGCTTTCACTTTCCGNNCCAAGNCCNNCTANNGTGAGCAGGATAGGGATCGATGTACCGCTTCCACTGNCTGCCCTGATCTCCAGGGTNTGATTNGTTNCATCGAGNGNTTTTCTATTGATTTCNAGTGTCCAGTTGAATGGTTGAAGAGCNGCCANCTCTCNCTCGACATCTTCGTAAATGACTTCGTACCANTCTCCTGTATCAAGCCTATATTCGACCCGNTCCACATTTCCNTCTATNGCCCATGAGTGGCCNNGTATGNTNGTCTTACTTCCNGTTTCAGTNNTGTTCAANNCATGTGCCTGGAGGNNCCATTCTATNGATNCTGACTGACTAGTATCTTCAAGATGNATCGCCATCTCGACGGCAGCCCTAGCATCGACCATNCCCCATCCGAAATCCTTGTTCCAATATGGGTCTATTTCAGGGAATGTGGGCTCACCACGTCTCTCCGCAGTTTGCTTCAGAACTTCTCTGATGGCAAGAGGATGGAGATTGGGGTTGGCCTCTATCATCAGAGAAATCACGCCCGTCACAGCCGGAGTAGCGTATGATGTTCCCGAGCCTCGCCCGGTGTAATCGTTGGAAGAGGCGTCTTGACCTGGGATGTTATTGTTGCACCCCCCGCTAGAAACGCACCCCTCGGCCTGGATGATGTTTGAGCCCGGAGCGGTTACATCCGGCTTGAGTTCGTTGACTGGATTGCTATCGCCATTGTCCCTTCGGGGACCTCTGCTGGAATATCCTGCAATGGTGTCGTCATCACGATCGATGGTATTCTGATCATCGGTGGCGCCGACAGTAATCGATAGGCTACTCGACCCCATCCCAGATAGTCCGTCGTTATCTGGCCCGTCATTGCCCGCCGCAACACTGACCGATATTCCTGCAAGAGTGGCCTCATTGAGTATCCTGCTATGCATGTCTTCCCCATCACTGCCTCCACCCTCATGGCTAGTAATGCCCCACGAAAGGGAAATTATATCGATACCATACAACGATTCGTCCACTCCTGGCCAGGGTGTGTCCTTGTTATCGATAATCCACTGNATCCCATTCATGGCTGACTCATAGAATTCTTGCTCTATGAGGTAATTCTCGAACGGGCCTGCNCCTACATCGGTTCCAATTCGAACATCGATCAAAGTTGCATTGGGTGCAGACCCGTAAAAGTCAGTCTGCTCCCCATTAGGCCCAACCCCCGTTGCCGCAGCCATACCCATGCAGGCCGTGCCGTGCTGATTCGCATCGTCTGGATCGAATGACCCGTCAGATTGCCTTCCGCCTGAAAGAATNCACATGGGATCTGAATGAACGAAGCAAACCGCATCATAACCTGCCACATGCTTTCCCGCCAGCCCAGGGTGCTCGCTGTCAACGCCAGTNTCTGTAAGAGCGATATTGACGCCTTGTCCTGAAACTCCAAGCTCCCATGCCCCTCGCGGGTATATTTCGGAAGAGCTGGATTTAGTGGCTGGNGNCTGTATATCNCCGTAGAATTGCAGAACGCCATACTCCTCGACCATTACGACGCCATCTAGTAGCGCTAGAGTTGCTATGGCGCTAGAATTAATCTCACCCAGCAATAGAGCATCGACTGCAGGAACATGTATCGGGGANTCCACACCCATAGCATGGACGGCCTCGATATCCCCTGGATTCAAGTCACGCCCATATGACAGCCCCACCCAACTCTTATGTTCATCATCTTGAAGTGAATCGTGAATCCCATTCCCATCCGAGTCTAAGGATGTACGCTCCCACCAAGGGGCATCTGGCGTCTGGAGCGAATATTGAGGNGGCACATCTNATGACCAGCCTTCGNCGATNTGNTCNNCACCATGCCCGTCTTCGCTACCTTGACTGGCCGGCACCACAAGACTGCCGGTAATAGGGGTCATGAGCACGATTACCAAAATCCCTGCTCGCAAGCTCCGGGCACCCATGAGTATGCGACCTTGCTGCTCGTCAAGAATCATGCGCATTGGTTGGTGGTGGGCGATACAGGATTCGAACCCGTGTCACCGGCTTAGAAGGCCAGCATGATATCCAGACTACACCAATCGCCCGGCTGACGATGGGGTGCTTGGTTTGAACCCACCTCCATGAATTGACATCTACTCCGCGCAAAACAGGGGGTGACTTGGTTATTCCAGACTANCCGCGANTTCCTGTGCGCGTGCGATGGCCTCCTCGACCTCTGGAGGAAGGTGCCTGCGGGCCCATCTCTCCGTGAGACTCGANACGNTNCTCAGAATTGTTTCCAAAATCGACAGNGAGATGACCAAGGTGAGAAAGGTGATTANCAGATCATTGCCTTCTTCCCATAGCAAATCNAGGCCTGAAAGGTCTAATGACCCGTCTGCCAGAAATACNCCCAATACAGCGAAGGGCAGCATCTTTGAGAGGTCTTGGGCTAGATTCTCCGAGAAATANGATGTGATCCGTATGGCACCGACGACGGCTACTGCGAGCTCGGCAACTGAACTCAGCTGTTGGCCCCCATTAAGTATGACCAGNATGGCAGAAAGGACTAGTGCCCAGAAACCNATTAATGTCGGNGTTANGACAACATATAGGATTATGAAAATCAATCTCTTGTTCTGCCTAGAAAGCCATCCAATNANTCCTTCTTTATCGGTGGTGATATCTATAGAGATCATGGTTCTTCTGGCAAGAAGACGGTAGAAACGGAATACTAGTCCTGAATACATCACTATGGCGACTATGATGACTGCGGTCTTGGCCATCTCATCCACTTGGCCGGATGTNATCTCGTANACNTCGTCNATCCAGCCCATGCCTCTGGAACAGGGGCGTCATTCATTTGGGTGCCGGCGAGAAAGGCCTCGCGCACTTGGGGCATCTTGTTGGGCGTGTGACGCGTCTTCTCTCCCAAGCATGCCCACAATTGCCGCACAGCCATGTGCGCTCGGGCAGAGATTCGAGGACTCGCTGCCTCATTCGCTGAAGTACTACTGAATTCTTGAGAGATGGTGCCGGTGCGATTTTTTCGGCCAGATCCGAATGCAGGGAGTCATGCGTCAGTAATCCGGAGGCGTGCAGCAACTCGTGTACCAAGGTGTGATCCCTCAGCGCGGGATCATCAATGAGTTCCGGGTGAAGAANAATCACAACCTCGCCAGGTCCCATTCGAAATTTTCGACGGCGCTCCAGTTCATTGTGGTCCATCTTGAATCGGGTTATGCCCATTCGCCCTTCTCCCGGATCTTCGTATAGAACCTCAAGTCGACCCGGCAAGTAAGGTAGGAAAGGTGCAATATCTGTATCGAGGAGTTCGATTACTGATGACCACAGGTGCTCGGGAACGCCCTTGGGTGCCTCGACCATGTTCTCTGACGGGACCCACGTTCCTTAAATCGGTGTAGGTGACCCGCCACATATTGGGCGTGTGGCGCAGCTTGGAAGCGCGCTTCCTTGGCATGGAAGAGGCCCCGAGTTCAAATCTCGGCACGTCCACCATAACGACATACACTGAGACGGAGTATAGCTAGCANAATTCACTGACGGGCCGCTTTTCTGGCTGCCTTTCGTCGGCGCAACTTCTTCTTTCGCCACTTCCAGCGCTGGTTCCCGGCCTTCTTCCAAGCACGTGATCCACGCTTCATGCGCCNCGCCGACCTACTCGGTGTATATGACGCATTCGGAAGAAGTCAAGAGTTGAGTAATTCATCAACACTCGAAACACTGGATGGGATCTCCGACTCATTAGAGGCAGCGGCGACACCGGTCTGAACCACAATTGTCTGGGACGGCGACGAAGGCTCATCTGTACCGCCGCGCATGAATCTCCCAATCCTGGCTGTTATGCTTAGAAAAAGATACAATCCCAAAACGAATCCGCCAGAGGCTGCTATTCCAAGTGATGTGGCCTTGTATTTGATCATCTGCAAATCAGTCTCCTGATCAACGAACCCGCCGGCTCCTGTGAGCATCATATACGAGTANAGTCCTCCGCCGAANGCCCCTATGCATATGCCCATTAGCATCGAATTCTGTATTGTCCTTGGTTGCGCCATGGTCTCTTCCGAGAGTCATGTCCACTTAACTCGATTCCCAGTATATTGAAAATTTACAACAGGGAGACTAAATCCAAAAGTACGGCCTCTACATCACTCGCCTTAGTTACTCCAGAGGCGAGCAATACACCGGACGCGCCAAGGTCGATAGCCGCTGCTACATCCTCACCCGTCTTTACCCCTGCACCGCAGAGGACCCTGACTCCATCATCTATGGAGCGTACGGCATCAACAGAATCTGAAACAGCAGATGGATCTGCTTTGGTGACTGAGACATCGCCCCCTATCAAACTCGGAGGTTCTACTGCAATCATGGCCGGTGCTAGATGCGCCAAGGCCATTGCCTCCGGNACATCGGCAGCACAAGCACATACTTCGAACCCGGAAGGNACCATGGCAAGNAGTTCGTCNACATGTCCCAGAGGAACCTTTCTCTCAGCGTGATTGATGAGTGAACCGGATGCTCCCCTGGAGATGGCGGTCTCTGGCTGAATTCGTCCAGTATTGGACCCATGGCCCACTGGATCTAGATGTTGAGTCCATACCTCTAAATCAGGAGCAGCAGAAATAACCGGGGCCAAATCAAGAGGCGATACAGACAGGACCATTCTAGCGGAGGTCTCCAAACCCATCATCTGAATTGCGAGAGCCTCTGCAGCGACTCCAGATGCGGTCGAATATGTCTTGCAATTGACTACTACAAGCGGCTCGGGCATATGTGGCTCTCACACGTTTGCCTTTTCTTGGTGTCGCCTCAATCATATGTTTGGGTGGTGATTGAATGCTACAACCTCATCGATCATACGGACGTTGTCGCCAATTACCGCGTCTCGCCCAATTAGACATCCCTCTATGTGGCAGTTAGACCCTATGCTGGCCCCATCCAATATCGCGCTAGATCTCACAACAGTATTCTGACCTATTGTACATCCGTGCCCTATTGCACTGGATGCGATCGCGGAACTATCCCCGATGTCGCTCATGGACCATGTTGTACCGGTGACTTCGCCCTGATTGAATGAGCCATCCTCGATTGCGGCGCGCATTGCATCGAGATAACTGGAAGGAGTCCCGGCGTCTATGAACCTACCAGCATAGCAAAAGCCGCCCATGTTGCCTGATTTGGCTATCGAGGGGAAGACTTCTCTTTCGATAGAATGTGGGCAATCAGGCATTTCATCGATCACTTCTCGTTCCATCAAATAGCAACCCGCGTTTATGAGGTTGGAATATTCCTCTCCTGGATCTGGTTTCTCTTGGAATCNTTTTATTGCTCTATCCGAGGTATCGAAATCTGCAACACCGAAGCGATTTGGATTTTCAACAGGCCATAGCGAGATGGTTGCGAGNCGGCTATCCTCTTCATGTTGGGCGATCATTCCGGGTATGTCCACAGTTGTTATCAAATCGCCATTCAAAACAAGAAATCTATTGCCTCTGACGGCGGCCATGCAGTTCGCTATCGCTCCGCCTGTTCCAAGAGGCTCTTTTTCCTCGACGATTACAACCTCTACCCCAACATCGAGATTAGCGAAGTGTGATCTCATCTGCTCTACCCCGTATCCTGCTGCGATAATCACTCTCTTGACCATGGACCTTGGTAGGATGCGTATCGAGTGCTCTATCAAAGTCGTATCCAACAAGGGCACAAGTGGCTTGGGCACCGAAAGAGTCCACGGCCTGAGGCGTGTCCCGAATCCCCCTGCCAGCACTATTGCATCCATGATGATGGCCGAGAGTCCGAGGAGTTAGGGTTGTCCCCGTGTTGATTATCATGCGAACCGTTCAAGGACGTCCTGCGTAGCGCTCAGTTCGAGCAGCATGAACATACACGAGTATCAAGCCAAGAATATGTTCAGAGATTCGGGCGTCCCGGTGCTTGACGGNGTNCATTGTAAAGACGTCGANGAGGCTCTATCGGCATATCAGAANCTAGGAAGAGGGACGGTGGCGGTAAAGAGCCAGATACACGCAGGAGGGAGNGGCAANGGCACACTCCTGTGTCCAGATACTGGTGACGTCCGAATGGAAGGGGGCGTGAAAATAGCATTCTCAGAGGATGAAGTGGAGGAATATGCGAGGAATATTCTTGGTAATGTGCTCGTAACCAAGCAGACGGGGCCAGCTGGAAAAATGGTCAGAAATCTGTATGTTGAAGCAGGGTGTTCGATAGCGCACGAGTACTATCTGGCGATGCTTGTCGACCGAGGTGCAAACTCGTTGCTCGTCATGGCGTCAGAACAAGGCGGAGTCGATATCGAGGACGTTGCAGAGAATGATCCCGATGCGATCCACAGAATATGGAGTGAGGGAAGAAATGGATTCACGCATTTACAGTGCTCGGAACTTGGATCTGCTCTCGGCCTGGTTGGCGAATCTTGTACCTCATTCTCAGACTTAGTGGTGAATCTTGGATCCTTATTCATAGATTCAGACTGCAGCATGATAGAAATCAACCCCCTCGTAAGAACGGAAAGTGGTAGCATGGTTGCTCTTGATGCCAAAGTTTCATTCGACGATAATGCGTTATTCAGGCATCCCGAATGGGAAAATATCAGAGATCTTTCAGAAGAGGAAGAGATAGAAGTCAGGGCGAAGGAGACTGGTCTCTCATATGTGAAGCTCGATGGTGATATCGGCTGCATGGTGAATGGCGCAGGTTTGGCTATGGCCACCATGGATGTGATCAAGTTGTATGGCGGAGAGCCGGCTAATTTCCTTGATGTAGGCGGAGGAGCCAATGAGGACCAAGTCACGACTGCATTCAGCATAATTCTTGAGGATCCCAATGTCAAAGGAATCCTAGTGAATATATTCGGAGGGATAATGCGGTGCGACATAATTGCAAACGGGATAATAGCCGCAGTTGGCAAACTTGGGTTATCAGACCCATTGGTGGTGAGGCTTGCAGGCACAAATGTAGACGAGGGGAAGGCGATCCTCAAAAGCAGCGGACTGAATATACATCCTGCTGACTCACTTGCCGAAGGTGCTGAAAAAATTGTTAATTTGATACAGGAGGCAGCCTGATGTCCATATGGGTAGATGAAGATGCCAAGGTCNTGATTCAAGGGATCACTGGCCGTCAGGGGACATTTCATGGTGCGAAGATGGTCGAATATGGTACTGACATCGTAGGAGGNGTCACCCCTGGCAAGGGGGGCATGACTGTTTCCTTGCATGACAGAATGGTACCGGTCTACAATAGCATGGGAGAGGCAATCGAGGAAACTATGGCTGAAGTTAGCGTGATTTACGTCCCGCCCCCATACGCTGGCGCTGCGATTAAAGAGGCTGCATCCGCGTTTCAATCCGTTCGAGGAGGTGGCCTAGTGGTGTGCATCACAGAGGGCATCCCCATCCTCGATATGGTGGATGTGGTGGATGCCATGGCGTCATACCCGGATGTGCGACTCATAGGGCCCAATTGCCCAGGCATAATTACGCCAGGGTCAAATGGCGGGTCGAAAATCGGCATAATGCCTGGCCACATCCACCGTAAGGGTAGGATCGGCATAGTTTCCAAATCAGGAACTCTCACTTACGAGGCAGTTGCTCAAACCACGGGCATAGGAGAGGGGCAGTCGACGTGTATCGGCATAGGGGGCGATCCCGTACAAGGTACAGGATTCATCGATTGTCTCGAGGCTTTCGAATCTGATCCTCAAACAGAAGCAATTGTTCTGATAGGGGAGATAGGGGGTTCCGCAGAAGAAGAGGCAGCCGAATGGATATCTGCTAATGGCACCAAACCGGTTGTCGGCTTCGTTGCCGGTTCAACTGCGCCCCCAGGTAAGCGAATGGGGCACGCTGGTGCAATCATAAGCGGCGGGAAAGGAACGGCGGCAGAGAAAATATCCGCATTCAGATCTGCAGGCATTCATGTGGCTGATGATCCCTCAGTTATTGGCCGAGTACTCGCAGACGCGCTTATCGAAGCAGGATTGCGCGATTCCTGATCGACCGTGCGAAGACCTCAACATCGAAGCGCCTCGCGTATAGGCCGAAGTATTGCCATGGGCGTGATTGTGAATGATGCTATTGATGATCTCCTGAGGAGGACCTCTCGATCGTTCTATCTCTCCCTAGGAACGCTTCCAGACCAGATAAGAAACCAAGTTGGTCTCCTCTACCTACTTGCCAGAGTTGCCGACACTATCGCAGACACGGGAGAGAATCCGGAACTCTTGATCGGAATGCTTGACAAGTACTCAGAGGCCGTACAANGTAATTCAGACGATATAGATCTCAATTCGATTGCGGATCTTCAGGAAAATCACGACGAGGGGGCCCTACTGAGATCTGTCTCCGACGTTATATCCGCATATGCCTGTGCTGAAGAGGGCGATAGGGCGATGATATTGCGGTGCCTGCTTGTGATCATAAGTGGTCAGCGGCTCGACATAGAGAGATTCGGTACAAAATCGAGCGAAATCAAGAGCTTGGAATCTGACAAGGAATTGGACGATTACGCATACAGAGTGGCTGGATCTGTTGGCGAATTTTGGACAGAGATTTCCTTACATCGACTTATCGAGAGCGGGGCCCTTGATGCTGAAAGGATGCTTGATCTCGGAATTCGATTCGGTAAAGCATTGCAGATGATCAACATCCTGAGAGACATACCTTCTGACCTTTCGATAGGAAGGTGCTACATTCCAAAGGATCGTCTATCAGAATNTGGGCTTAGCCCCTCTGATCTCCTCAATCCTGACTCAATGGGCTCATTCAGGGCCCTGTACTCTGCATATCTAGACTTGACCTGTGAGCATCTGGACTATGCGGAAGAGTATATCTCGATAATTCCGAGAAAATATAGGAGTCTACGACTATCCTGCCTATTGCCTGTAGTGATTGGTCGTAGNACTATTGCGTTACTACGCGACAAGAATGTCCTAAATCCCGGTAAGCCGATTAAGATAGGCAGACGTTCGATAGGGCTAATTCTCTTCCAATGC
Organism: Methanobacteriota archaeon; assembly: GCA_002712645.1. Taxonomy (GTDB): domain Archaea; phylum Thermoplasmatota; class Poseidoniia; order Poseidoniales; family Thalassarchaeaceae; genus MGIIb-N1. Next base: position 122,034 of record PAUH01000009.1, on the reverse strand, counting down.
AAATTAGCAGTGCGCTCAGAGTGGTATGAAAAGAGGCTGATAAGTTCGGGCAGAATATTTTCGACAGGAGAATGAAGCGGGAGCGCACTAAAGACACAGACCTTCAAACGTCTAACTTTGTTCCGAAACATGATGTCACTGAATGAAAAGGCTGAGTCCATCGATATTGATGGCTTGGATATCGAGGACATCTCCCTTGGTTTTGAGAAGGATTCGAGTGAACCTATTGATGCAATTAGATCGAGGGTCTCACTCACCAGGGATGCTACGCGTGCAATCTCCATAACAGCCCTAGAAACGCTCAGAGAGGGGGCCAAATTCATGGGCGTCGCCACCTTAAGAGGGGGTCTCAGGAACCCATTTGGACACATTGATGCTTCGATTTGGAAAGAGGGTGAGCTGCCTGCAAGAATGATTGCTGCTTCATACGAGTACTGTGAAGAGTTGACCAGGATGGAAGCTGCAAACTTCTATCATTCGTTCAAGTATCTTCCTCAAGAGGTTAGGCAATCGATATGCGCATACTACGCCTTCTGCAGAAGGGCGGACGATATCGCTGATGGCGACTACACTGATCTATTCCCCGGAGGTTCTGAGAACAGTAGCGAGTCAAGGGGCTACAGGACGGAGATAGAGCGAATAATGGGTGAGCCTGTTCTCGAGAGGGAGGCGTATGACGATAAAATGTCTCAGCTTTTTTACTATCGAAAGAAGCTCTCGACAGCTTATACAACCGTGACTTCCACGGATCCGATATTCATTGCACTGAAGGACACTGTTGAAAAGTTCAGAATCCCAAGATCCCTATTAGACGACATGATCAGCGGGATGGAGGATGATCTTCACAGAGATCGATTCGAGACTTTCGAAGATCTCTATGAGTATTGCTACAAAGTTGCCTCTACTGTTGGTCTCGTGTGCATAGAAATCTATGGCTACAACGCTCCCGAGGCCAAGGATGAGGCTGAAGCATGGGGCATATACATGCAGCTGACCAATATCTTGAGAGATGTCCTAGAGGACTCGGCTAGAGGAAGGATATACCTGCCTCTAGACGAGTTGCGCAGGTACGGCATATCCGAACAAGATGTTCTGGACGGTGCGAGCCTTTTGCGCCACCCAGGTTGGGAGGGTTTCTGCCGGAATTACATCAAACGTGCAAAATCATATGGGCGTACTGCTAGGAGCCTCCTTGGACACTTGGACAGGCAATCAAGATACTCCCCAGCAGCGATGATGGCTTTCTATGACTCGATATTGAAGAAGATAGCCAAGAGTGACGGAGATGTATTCTCCGAGAGAGTGCAGCTATCGAAACCGGAGAAGATTGGTCTCGCTGCATGGGTGTACTTCCGTTATCGATTCCTCCCTATCTGACTGGTGGCCACGAAGGGCTCAAACGTCGGCCCACGGGGCGGGTGCCGGGGTAGAGTGTATGCGAGTCGCGGTATTGCTTGAGGAACGATGCAAGCCCAATACCCCTGCATTCGATTATCTGCAAAAATACGCAGGTAGTTGCGGAAGGGAGTGTATTCAATTCGAAGGTAACAAATGCAGAATTCTAGAAACTGCCTGTCCGGTGTGCTTGAATAGGGCGAAACGTTGTCCGGGGAATGCAGTCAAGATCATCAATCTTCCAGAAGAGCTCGACCATGATATGACGCACAGTTATGGGGAGAACTCATTCAGACTTTTTCGTTTACCTGCTCCGCGTGAACGACAAGTTGTCGGGATTCTTGGACCGAACGGGATGGGAAAATCAACTGCGATAAATCTGTTATCTGGGGCTCTAAGGCCTAATCTTGGAGATTGGACCATTGCCGACAGGGATTGGGATGAGATTCTCAACTCATTCCCTCGTGGAGAATTGAGAGATTATCTTGATCTGCTCTCAGAATCGGGAGTTGCCATAGCCGTCAAACCACAGTACGTCGACAAGCTTCCAAAACTTTGGGACGGGGAGGTGCGGGGCCTTCTTTCGAGAGTCGATGATCGTGGTGAGCTTGAGGCATATGCTGAAAAAACCGCCATAAGTCACATACTAGATAGGCGGCTCTCGGGACTATCTGGTGGCGAGTTACAACGTGTCGCGATATGTGCAACCATACTGAAAGAAGCCGATGTCTACTTCTTCGATGAGCCATCGTCCTATCTCGATATCCATGAACGCATGAGGGTTGTCAGAATCATTCAAGATCTTGTGGAAAGAGGCAAGAGAATTATCGTAATAGAGCATGATCTGGCGATTCTCGATGTTCTATGCGATCTTGTTCATGTCGTGTATGGGGGGCGTGCCGCATACGGGATATTCACTCCGCCGAGAACCACTAGGACTGCAATAAATGCCTATCTCGACGGTTTCCTAACGGAAGAAAATGTCAGAATCAGGGACAAGCCTATTTCATTCCTAAGAGGAAGGGTGCGTGGTGAAGAGGTTGGAGACATCATCCTAGAATGGGGAGACATGGAGAAGAAAATGGGGGATTTCTCCTTGAAAACAGGAGAAGGTGGCGTCAGAAGTGCCGAAGTGGTAGGCGTGGTGGGGCCAAATGCAACCGGTAAGACGACGATGGTCAGAATGATTGCAGGGGAAATTGAGCCTGATCAAGGATGGTGCACAATGGATGCGACAGTATCGTACAAACCGCAGCACGTCAATACAGATTTTGAAGGAAGTGTGGCTCAATGGTTGGATTCTGAGATAGGACTCACATGGAGGAGCGGGGAGTTCAATACGCAGGTCATTCGGCCCCTTCAAATTGATCAGATGGTCGAATTAAATGCTCGGCGTCTATCCGGAGGAGAGTTACAAGCGGTGAGTATAGCCATATGTCTCGGCAGAGAAGCTGATCTATATCTCCTCGATGAACCAAGTGCGCATCTAGACGTGAATGCTAGAATGGAAGCCGCCAAGGCAATTCGGAGGACAATGCTTTCCAAAGAGAAGGCTGCCATGGTCATCGATCACGATATCTATTTCATCGATATTGTGAGTGATTCGCTACTTGTCTTCGAGGGGAAGGGAGGGGCTCAAGGGCACGCCCATGGGCCGATGGCGCTAAGACAAGGCATGAATCGATTCCTGGAACAAGTTGATGTGACGTTTCGAAGGGATCATGAATCACACAGGCCGAGAATAAACAAACCAGGGAGTAGGAAAGATAGGGAGCAGAAAATCGACGGCGAATATTTCTATGTTGATTAATTACAGTCTTTTAGAGAGAGAGGAGGCATTGGATATGACTGGTGAAGATGAGATTGCAAATCATGAGGAGGATGTTCCCGAGGACGAGGGCGCTGTGGAAGTAAGTATCGAATCTTTAGAACGTGATCTCCAGTATGCTCGTGCGGAGATTGCAAATGTACGTTCAAGAGCTTCGAGGGAAAGAGCCGACCTAATCAGATACTCGCCGAGTCAACTTGGACTGAGGATGCTAGATGTCCTGAGGAGTCTCGAGCTTGCCATCGAGTCATCGAAAGACTCCATAGATTCAACTCTGGAGGGTGTAAGACTGACTGCAGAAAGCATGCGATCGGCCCTCTCTTCGGAGGGGATTGTTGAGATTGATGTCGAGGGCGAGGTATTCGATCCCAGCCGGATGGAAGCAATTGCAGCGATTCCCGCATCAGAGGATGTTGGTTCTGGCAGAGTATTGCAAGTTATCGAGACAGGGTACATGATTCATGATCGTGTACTAAAACCAGCCAAGGTGGTTGTCTCGGAGTGAAAATATGAGTGATATTCCTCGGCGCTTGTCATATGCAGCCTTGACCGTGTTCGTGTCGTGGTTATTCCTCATAGCAACGATCAAGGCAATCTCCTCTGAGCCAGATTATTCACAGACTCTTCCGGAAGAATGCGAGGAGGACTCGCTCAATTGTGCAGGATTCGGAAAATGGAGCCACAGAACGGATGGGGCTGGAGCCATTGTATTTGAGGGCAACATGGGCGATGCCAGAAATTTAGTCAGAGAGTGGGTATCTGAACGAGATAGGAGCACAATTGTCTATTCCGACAATGATACGTTCCACGTGGTTGAAACGACATTGCTCCTAAGGTTCGAAGACGATCTTGTGGTTCATATTGAATGCTCAGATGGATTGACGGTGATACACGGGCACAGCTCGTCAAGAATAGGGATTAGCGATCTAGGAGTTAATCCCGAACGTCTTGATTCATTGATGTCTTTCTTGGACGGGCAAGAGGGCAGCAGCAATCGATGCTGACAGAATGATTGCATTCACATCCATCTATATACTATTGAACAGCATCCTTGGGAAGATGAATGTACGATTGACTGCTTACTCTATTGCCCTATTGTTCCTTTTGGTCCCGATTGCAGGTTGTGTGGGGCAAGATGATTCCGTAGATGCCGAAGACATGTTTGACTGTGACAACGGGAATCAAGTTCAAATGAGCAGCGTCAATGACGGTGTGGACGACTGCGGGGACTATTCCGATGAGAAAGAGGGCGGCTCGGAGCCTGTACAAGATACAGATTTGCCTACCATCACCAATGTGCCGAATCAGGCTGGGTGCGACAATCTGAATCCGCACCACTGTATGCTCCCGTTTCCATCCGATGCATTCCTTGTTGAGGACTCTACGACAACTACCGGGTTGAGAGTGCACTATCCCACAGGCTCAATTCCAGCTTCAGGTTCGATGGACGTCGTAGAGATACCCAGAATAAACCAACTTGATGGCATGAGCACTGCAAGTCAGATTATGACGACTTTCGATGAAGTACCAGATCTCCAAGGTGTCGCTTACCAATATGATATTGAAAAGTCAATGGAAACCGATCATGCAACGATCATATGGAACTTGGATGACGATGTTTTAGTCGCGCATTGGGTCGAATTGGATGCGAGAGCGCAAGATGGCGAGCAGACCATCGTCCACCTTCGAACTGCTGCTGCTCTTGAACACGACACGGCGTACATGGTGGTCATACGAGGCCTGAACGATCAGAATGGCGAGCCTATCCAACCCTCTGCCGCACTGAAAGCACTAATCGGGGGAGAGGTCACTAATGCAGAGGATATTGAACTGAGGAGAGCTGCGTACAATAACTACGTCGATGTTGCTGAGAATCATATTGGAGTCGATAGAGACGATATTCAGGCTCTCTGGTCGTTTCATACGGCATCCATTGAATCGGTAATAGGTCCTATCTTGTCGATGAGAGATGATGCTTTGCAGAGAATAGGGGACGGCCTTGGGTGTACGATTAATTCCGATGGGGTGGAAGACAACTTCGGCGGCGATGGTATGATCTATAGAAGAGTAAGAGGCACGTTTACAGCGCCTCAATACCTATTGGAAGACCGGGCTCCAACATTGCTTTCGAGGGATTCATCGTACAACCCTGTCTTCGTGGAGAATAGGGAGGTCCCATTCACATTGATTATCCCTATGTCCCTATACAACTCAACTGAGCCTGGTGCTTTGACCGTATTTGGGCACGGTTTCCTTGGAACGGGGGAGGGTCACGTCAGTAGCGGCCTCAGAGAGTGGGGCGAGATATACGAAACGGCCCTCATAGCTACAGATTTCTACGGGTGGAGCTCGGACGATCATGACGGTATCTCGATGGGCATAATGGATGGGTACTACTTCACCCATCAATCAGACAGGTTACAACAAGCAATGGTCAATCATGTGGTAATGATTAGGACGTTCAAGGGAATCTGTTCTGATTTGCCTGAGATGCAAGACGACAGCGGGCGTCTTCTTGTAAATACGTCAGAGGTTTACTACACGGGCTATTCACTTGGAGGAAATAGAGGTGCATCTTTACTCGGACTTTCGCCAGACGTCAGTAGGGGCGCCTTGTGGGTCGGCGGAGCAGCATTCTCTCACCAAATTGAGAGATGCACGCAATACGATCAGTTCGATGATTTGATGGAAAGCGTGATCGGATATCCGTCGCAGCTAGATAGAGCCGTTGTTATCTCAATAATCCAATCGCTATGGGATGCCACAGATACGAACACATGGTCAACTCTATCAAATGGTTTGGAGGGTAGAATCGATCCTTACGAGATGCTGTACATTGGATCCATAGGGGATGTCCAGATTTCCAACATATCCACGAGTCGTGCACTTCGAAATGCAGATGCTTCCATTCTTTCCAGCTCTTCGATATTGCCGTATGGTATGCCTGTCGTAGACGGGGGGGAGAGCGCAACAGGGAATATTGGAGTGTATTTCGATGGCGGTTTCAGCCATGCTCCTGTGGAGAATCTACTAGGTCAGGAGCCGCATCCAGCGCACAACTGGGTAGCAGGTGTTGGAGCAGCTCACAGTATGGCGTTCGGCTACCTTTACCACGGGTTTGTGGAAGACTACTGCGAAGGATCTTGCATCTATGATGCAAATTAGCCGACTGGTTCCCCNCCTTCCCCCATGAATGCAAGTCTACGAAATGCGTCCATTTCGATCATAGCCTCAATCACAGATACCTGCATAGTTGGGCTCAAAACTGTGAGTATGGCGGTCTCGTCGGTTATGGTGGACATCATTCTAGCAGTTTCCCGAACCCTCCACCCTTCTAACGAAGTTCTGTCCTCTAAATCAATCAGTTCGACAGTCCAGCCACCGGATACGTAGAGGTCTGCAGTTGCTTGGTCACTGGTTATCAGGACACCCGGTGGACCATGATAAGCCTCAGCATGATTTACCCACTCAGGAGGATTGTCAATGTCGGGTATGCCAACAATCTCTGCACTGAAATCGAGTTCTTTGAGGCTTGCCTTCAACATATTCTCACGTTCCATGGCGTCCCATGGATTGCTCAGATTCTGTGGTTTATTGATTGAACCTATGGCTATTCTCAAGGGCATTTCTGGTGCGTTTTTCTCCCTCCACTGTTCAGCAGCAGACAACAGCGAAGCGTGTCCCCTGTGGACGGGCTGAAAGCGGCCAAGAACTACACAGGCCTCGGGAATTATCTCACGAGGCATTATCGTACCCCTCCCATATCTCGCAAGGCGAGGCCNTCAATTAGCCATTCNGAGGGCGGTGTTTGTTCTATNCCAAGCATCAACCTCCCTGATCCTTTTCTAATGGCTGTTGCAATACGGTGCAGATCTGATGANGCAGCCCTATGAGCAGACATAGTAGACATCAAGTGAGGGTCATCCCGACTTTCCACGGGTGCCCCTAAATCATCTCTACGCGACATCCAATCTTGAGTTACTTTGTCGACGTACTCCCTCCTGCTGAAATTGGATAGGCTTGATGCCAAATCCAACCATAATTCAAAATCGAGCAGNTCATTAATTGACATCTCCCTTGAAACATATGGCTCGATATACAAATACGCACGTGCGTCCCAACAAATCCATTCGGCCACACATGCCCAAGAGCCAACGCAGTAAAGTGCTGATAACCTGGTATCCAGTGGTTCGATTTCAAAGATCGAAGTCGCCTCCGCATCGCCTGAAGAAGAATCCCATGCATCCAGAATATCTCCTTCGACATCCACTGAGAATGGTCTGTGAATAGAATCAAGGGGGCTGGGCCGATCACTACGCATTTCTTGCCTTTCCATCTTCAAGAAAAGATCGATTGGCTTCATTGAGAGGGTTGCATCGAAGCATTCCCCGTCGATTAACCTCAGGACGATCTTGGGCATACACGTGCGTGGAAGGGGNGTCGTTTGGTTGTATGGTGGGACCGAGCATGGACTGCATTTCAAATGGACTGGGCCTCCCGGACACNTGTGGCTGAGCGCATACAAGTTCAATCTCGCTCTCCATTTGAAATCCACCACATACTCACCGGTTTGGAATATACGCCTCAAATTACAATCGAGGCTGAGTTACATCTTCCGAGAGGCGAAGGGCCGTTTGGTTGTGTAATTGCCCATCATGGAAGCAAAGGTTGGGCGACCCACCATAGCGACCACATAAGGGGTTGGATTGATGCTGGGCTCGCAGTTTGTAAAGTGAATTCATTCGCTTCAAGAGGAGTTGATTCGACTGTTGACGACCAGCTTTCAGTAACTCATGCAATGATGCTTGTTGATGCATTTAGCACACGTTCATTATTAGCTCGTGACCCTAGAATTGGTAAGATAGGCATTGCAGGTTGGAGTCTTGGCGGCACTGTTGCCCTGTATTCGGCTTGGTCTCCTATTATCGATATCTTGGGGACCGATTTCGATGCTCATTTACCGTTTTATCCAGCGGCTCATATTAGGCCAGAGATTCAAAATTGGTCTGATTCGCCTATTTTGATTCTGCATGGAGAAGACGACGACTGGACTCCAATTCATCTAGTTGAAGAGTTGATGACTCAACTTCCAAATGCTAGGTTACATGCATATCCGGATGCGCATCACGGATTCGATAGCGAGAAAGAATTGACGTTTCTCCCAAAGGCAGTTCGTCTAAGAAAAAGAACTGCAAGAATAAGTAAAAATGGATACATGTCTGGAGAAATATTACCTGGTATTCGGTTTCCCCTGAATGAGCATTGGCAGAGAAAATGGGTTATTCGCCTCTTGCGAAACAGAGGGGCTCATGTTCAAGGGAATCNCTCTGCGCGTGCTGATTCCCTAGAGAGGAGCAGGGATTTCTTCTTAGAGCAACTTTCCCAAGACTGTTAGTAATTTCAAGAGGGGTCGACTGGCTCCATTGGGGAGAATATGTCAGAGCAATCCTCGTCGATCGATCCTGAGGNGGCCTTGGATATGCGAGTACATGAGAAGGGGAACGTTTGATCATATGGAGAGGTCACATATGTGCTGTCTTGAAGAACCGAAGGCGTGACCACGGGCTGTCGCCATGGCCACTATCGATGAGCAGATTCAGGCTCTTGAAGAGGAGATTACCAAGACGAAATACAACAAGGCAACCCAAGGACACATAGGGAAGTTGAAGGCGAAGATTGCCGCTCTCAAAGAACGAAAAGAGAAGGCTCAGGCTAAATCTGGAGGTGGTGCACCGGGTTTTGAGGTCAAAAAATCAGGAGATGCAAGTGTTGCCCTAGTTGGTTTCCCGTCTGTCGGCAAATCTAGCCTGATATCGCAACTTACGGGCGTTGAATCTGAGGCAGGGGCATTTGCATTCACTACCCTGACCTGTATACCNGGGCTGATGGAGCATAGGGGAGCTAAGATACAGATTCTTGATCTTCCTGGGCTGATTAAAGGTGCGAGCGAGGGGAAAGGAAGAGGTCGTGAAATTCTGAATGTTATTCGCTCATCAGATATGGTGCTTTATGTTCTTGATCCGTTCCAAGAATCCCATTTCAATNTCCTAGATCATGAGCTTTGGAAATCTGGAATGCGTCTTAATCAACCGAAACCNCAGGTTTTCATAAGGAGGACGGATAGNGGAGGGGTTGTAGTTCGTTCCACCCTAGGACAGTCTAATCTCTCAGAAAGAGAGGTTCAAGATATAATCAGATCATTCGGGATAGTGTCTGCCAACGTCGTACTGAGATCGGATGCTACTGACGACCATATTGTAGATACTCTGGCAGGTAACAGAATCTATTCCCGTGCTGTTGTAGTGATCAATAAGGTGGATCTAGCCACTGAATCGGACATGGAAAAGGCGGAGTCGATGGTGCCTGATGGTTGGTCGATTCTCAGGGTTTCTGCAAAGACAGGCGAAGGGATAGAGGAAATGAAGGACTTCATCTATGAGAATCTGGGCTTCATGTCGATATATCTGAAGCCACAGGGGCAGGAGGCTGATCTGGTGGAGCCATTAATCGTAAAGGACGATTCGACAGTCAGGGAAATATGTATTAAGCTTCACAGGGATTTCGTCAGGAAGTTCAGATATGCGCGAGTCAAGGGGCCTAGTGCAAAATTTGACTGGCAAAGAGTTGGGCTTGACCATAGGCTGTCTGATGGAGACTTACTGTCCATAATCACAAGAAGGTGATTTTAGATGGCAGGAGATCTTTCAATGGATGTGATGAGAGATGCAGACATCATCCCTCGCGCTGAGATGCGCTCTCTTATCGAGCATCTGAAAAGTCGTGCTCGTAGTTTCTCGATCCTCTTTGTTGTGGCTCTAATCATCGGATACCCCCTTGCTGAAAGGATGATCGCTTGGGCGGCCAGTAATGCAGATTGGCGTCCGGACGGGGTTGGCATAGTAATCATACAACCACTTGAGTTAATTCTCCTGAAACTAAGAATTTCAGTTCATGTCGCTCTTGGGTCTACGATGTTAGCATTGATTTTTGATCTTGCATGGAATGGAAGAGAGATTATTGCCAGAGGGAAGAGGACTGCGCCGAAAGAAGGAAGTGTTCTGAGACTCGCAGGGGTTTGTTTGGCATCAGTCGCATTGGCAATGATGGGTCTTTTCTATGCGAATTCGATATTAATTCCATTTCTTCTGGAGTACCTTGCTGCCGATTCAATTTCTTCTGGGCTCGATGCAACCTGGCGTATCGGCTCGTGGCTAGGTTTCATTGTGGGTCTGCTTACAGCATCAGCAATAGGATTTCAAGTCCCTTTGATTGCATTCATGCTCATCCGATCCGACCTAATATTGGCAGAGACGATCATCAGGAATAGGTCGGTTCTATGGTTCTCAGCGCTAGCGATTGGTGCATTTCTATCTCCCCCTGATCCACTTTCTATGTTCCTGGTTGGTGGTCCGGTAGTAGTCCTACTGGAGATCGCCATCATACTCGAACGAGTCACGAATCCTTCAGGAAGAGTCTCCTATCCCGCGGTTCCTTGAATCCTCTGCGCGAGCATCTTCTCTGCCTGATTCGACATCAACCATGCGCATCAGGAATGTCCCTGCTATTATGAGCAGGCACAAGCTAGCAACGCCCACGCGACTGTCGTACATAGTTGTCATAAATGCATAAATCGCTGGCCCGAGAAGCGCGGCTACTTTGCCAAAGAACCCGAAGAACCCGAAGAATTCCGCGCTTCTGGTTTCAGGCACCATCTGACCGAATAGGGATCTTGCTAATCCCTGNGACCCGCCCAGTAGGGCTCCAGCCATGCATCCTAGCAGAAGGAATTGGTACATGACGCTGAATCCAAGAGGTTCCCAGAGTTTGTCTCTGACGGTCTCAGGTACGAAATCCAATGGTCCGTCCCCTAGACTGGTGGGGTGTTCGTCTCCGAGGGCAGTATGGCCATCTAACGAGCCCCCGGATACACTGGCGCTGAATCTTGTTTCTGAGAAGTCCCCGAAGAACATCTCAATTAGTTGGGTATCGGCAGTGGATGCTGCTCTGTATTCATCAGATTCAATATCCGGATTATTGAATTCGTAAATCGTTCGCTCGTCGTAATTGTCATCTTCGTGTATGGGCATGACGTTGAGCCACTTCGTTGCCCAATCCTGCTCAGATTCGTCGACAGATAACTTCAGTGCAAATGCTGTTTCTCCGACTGTGATATCGTATTCTGATGTGTCTTCATTCCAATCATACTGGAAATCGTACTCCGAATGTTGAGAGAGTTCCAACGGTGCAAATGAAAGCGCGGCCGTCACCACGACGACCCAGCCGATCAAGGATATTGTCAAGGCTGATTTCGTGCTGGTGGCCTCGGCTAATTTTGTGAATCCTATCGCGCAGGGAGCTGCGACGAACTGGATGACCAATATTGTGGCTATCAGCGCGGTGGTTGTGAGGCCTAGCACGGATATGCCGTAGATTCCTGCTAATGCAGTTACTGAATTTATGCCATCGATGAACAAGAAGTAGGCGAACATATAGATGAACAGGGTCTTGAATTTCCGCCATTCGGAGAAGGTCTTCTTCAATTCGCTGAATGCAAGTTTCGCTGATTGGTTGATTCCGAGACTCTCCATCTCATTCTCGATTTCCGGTTCAGGCACATACTTGAATGTCAACATTGCAAAACCGAGCCACCACGCTCCTGAGGATGCCATCACGAAGGGGATAAGCCAACTAGGATTTGATCCAGCGCCATCCACTATGAATGTGATCATGATAAGGTGGATGAACAGCAACACCCCTCCGCCGAAATAGCCGTATGCGAATGCCTTGTTGGATATGGCATCCATCTCATCATCTGTGCCCATGTGTGGTAGCAATGCATTGTAGAACACACCTGCACCGTTCAATCCAATGTTAGCTAGCAAGAACATGACGAATATCCAAACCCACTGCAACGAGATATCGAACATTGGAGCGAAGGCGAGAGCAACAGTTGACCCTGCCCCTAGGTAGGTCAGTATTCTGAGCCACCACATCTTGATTGCTCGCCTATCTGCGATAACCCCGAGAGANGGACTTGCAATCGCAACTAGAAGTGCTCCGATCGCGACTGCGACGCTCCATACGGCGTCTGAAGTCATGTTTCGACCAAGAATCTCGGCCTCCAGACCATTTGCCTTGAGGAAGAGATAGGCGAACCACGCAGGGAGGACCGCGGTTGTCACGGATGTCTCGAATGCTGATTTACCCCAGTCATAGAATGCATAACCTCGTACTGAGTTGGGATTTGATTGGCGATCTAAAGTGGGTCCTTGCATATTGCTGCCTCGTCATCCAATATGTATGGGAGGGTATGAGCGTTGTCACTGCGTTAAGAACATTGGACACGCTATGCCGTATCCGCTGACGCCACGGAATCAGTATTTNTGATAGGCTAATTGATGTCCTTCATTACTCTCAGCGATAATATGGTTGGAGGGGCTTGGAAGAAGCCGAGGGAAAATTCCATCGAAGCCCTGCTGTACGGTATCGAACACGCGGATGGGGTCGAAATGGACCTCAGACTGACGGCTGATGGCGAGGTAGTTATCCATCATGACCCAAGAACTTCTGGCGGTCTGTATCCGGAATCTAGNGATTATAGCGAGATTGCAGAGTATTCCGATCGATTTGAAGATCTCTTGTCCAAAGAAGAGTTTACATCGAGATGGGTCGATGAAGGTCGGTTCGTCTGTCTAGAATTGAAGGCGCCNCATCCGTCTTCTGGTGCTGGTGGAGGGTGGTTTAGAGGTGATGCTATGAGGCGTCACATGAGTGAGTTGATGCAAAAGGTAAGAGAAATGATCGAACATGAGGGTGTTCCCATTTCGTCCACGGTCTTCTACTCCTTCGACCCGGTCATAACGAAAGTTGCAAAGAGNCATTCTGGAGACTACCGTCATGCTAGACTCATGCCAAAATTAAGACAATGGGGGGGATGGAAGGTCCAGAGGGCTGCAGCATTCCCGTCTTTCATCTCTACTTCTGTNCCAAGGATGTTATCTCGACAGAGAAGACTGGGTGCACCTATGCTGCCACTTGCCTTGGATTACCTCGAGGGATGGACTCGTCACATTCCGATCGGGGTATCTGTTGGATTGAAAGGGAGGGGGCTTGAACGCTTCAATGAGATAAGAAAAGGACATCCGGTCTATGTATGGCCTGCGCCCTTGGACGTAGAGCCGCGATTATTGGATGCAGGACTATCGTGCATATCTGACACTATGGATTCTAATCTACAGTATCCTGGGGGATTGGATAGGTGTATGAGGCCCGCAACGATGCCTGAAATTGAAGGNGTTAGAATGCCTTGGAATGAAATTTCTTCAGAAGAGCGTAGAGGGGTTGTTCAAAAATGGCGTAAACGTTGGTCGTGGAGTGCGACCNCNCAGGAATTNGAGAAGATATCGACAGCCANCACNCTCCCTTGGGAAGCGCCTCGTTTGATAGGTCATAGAGGGGTTGGNAAGGANCCCGGGACTCTATGACTCAAGACGCCTGTGCGGTTGATTCTTAGCCAAATACTTGGGTCTGTAGATTGGGACTCCNCGGCCTCCCCGTGCACTTCGCTCATCGAGTATTTGTGCGGTTATTCCCGCTACTCTAGACCATCCGAAGAATGTGGTATAGTACTCTGGTTTTCTGAATCCTACGGATTGAAGTAGAGATCCACTGGCGATGTCCACATTGGGGTATGGATTGGATATTTTAGGTATCTCAGAAAGAATTGGTGGGACNACCTTACGGAGAGATTTTACAATTTTGAAATCGGNATCATTTGGACAGACCTCNTCNCCGAGTTGAATGAGTAACCTTGCACGAGGGTCCTCCGCACGGAGTACTCCGTGTCCGAAGCCATAAATTGGCCTCTTTGCAGCTAATTCGCCTCTCACGAATGTTTCGATCTCTTCCTCATTACTGGTCCCAATTCGCTTTACGAATTCAAGACATGATTGATTTGCTCGTCCGTGTAATGGTCCCGATAGAGCACTCATTGCAGAAGATATGGACGCATATATCGAAGCCCTTCCNGATGCGACAGCCTTTCCNGAGAATGTCGAAAGATTNCCACCGCCGTGATCCATGTGGAGTATGAAAAAGAATCTCAAAACTCTATTCATNCTCTCTGCTTCATCGCCGTCTATCCCNAGCATGTGCGTAAAATTCTCTACAAGTCCGAGTTGTGGTCTTGAATCCCTCGCCCCCTGCATGTTACCGCCCCTTAGCAAAAATATCCTGGCCATCAATTCAGGCATCCTGGCAATGAGGTTCATGGCATCAGTACGCAAATCACCCGTTGTATCCGATGCNCCAAGGGCGAGTATTCCAATTGACAACCAATCCATTGGGTGTCCAGAGCCAGGAGTTAGTGATTCAAGTACACGTAAAGCCCCAGTAGGCATGTTTTCTGCACGATGGGCAAGCTCCGCCCTGAATGCTTCACTTTCCTCGTCAGTGGGAAGTCTTTTGTTAAACAGAAGGTAGATGACATCCTCTTCTTCTAGATCGACTAAATCTTCGACAGGGTATCCGACATAGTGCACTCCTTCCAAGGGGTCCACGAATGAGGTCTGGCACGTCCCAACGGGAACGCCTCTTAATCCGGAGTCGATATTCTCACTTCGAATTTGGAAAATTGGCTCTCCCTCATCTCCCATAATACAGGGGCTGGGATTAGTCTGTCATAATCTCTCCGATAGAATATCATATTTTATGGCGAGTCAGATGAGTCCGATTTCCCTTCCAACCTCTTCAAATTTTGAAAGGACCTCATCGATATCCTCGCGTGTTAAGCCAGAAGACATTTGAGTTCTTACCCTGGCCTTGTCCCTTGCAACCATTGGAAAGACAATCGCCCCAACCATAACTCCCCTTTCTCTCAATTTTCTCGATAACTGCTGAGCCACCCTGCTTTCCCCGCACATGACCGGTATGATGGGGGTCGTGGATACCCCNGTATCGAATCCAAGAGAAGAAAGCTCATCTCGGAAATAATTCGTATTCGACCATAGCCTCTCCACGTGTTGTGGCTCGTCTCTTAGAACCTCTATAGAGGCCTTCTGGGCCGCTGCGACGCCAGGTGGCTGNCTTCCTGAGAGAAGCCACGACCTGCTATGATTCAATGCGTAATTCCTCAAATCCTCTGATCCTGCGATTATCCCGCCTTGGACGCCCAACGCTTTGGAGTATGAGCCACCTTCAACAGTTACTCTTCCTTGGAGTTCGAAATGTGCTACTATGCCCCTACCTCCACCCAGGACTCCTTCGCCATGACAATCATCTACCATGACCATGGCATCGTAGTCTTCAGCCAGATTCACTATCTCATCAAGCGGGGCGATATCGCCATCCATGCTGAATACTCCATCAGTGATGATCAATTTACGATCAGCCGATTTGCCTTCTCTTAGAGCATTCTCAAGGCCATTCATATCATTATGCGGGTACACCGACCTCTGAGCCTTAGTCAAACGAATACCATCGATTATCGAGCCATGATTTAGTTCGTCTGAGATGATGAGGTCATTTTGCCCCCTGACAAGCGTCGGAATCAGACCAACATTTGCGGTGTATCCTGCTGAATAAATCAAAGAGGCTTCGACGCCCTTGAATTCAGCAGCAATCCTCTCGGCCTCTAGGTGCAGATCTAAGGTCCCGGCAATTGCTCTCACTGAGCCTGATCCAGCACCGTACTTCTTGGTCGCCTCTATGGTGGCTGTGACGACTTTCGGATGGGTTGTGAGGTTGAGGTAATTGTTCGCGGACAGCATAATCATTTCAGAGCCGTCAACGTTGCATCTGGGTGCATTNGCAGATTCAAGAGTGGGNGGGTTCCACGCTAAGCCTTGTTCTACAAGCTCTTCATACCGGTGCTTCATCCATGACANGTCTGCCNCCATGCTTTGTCATGGGATAGGGAGTAAATGGCTGTTGTCAATCAACTTNTGAATAACGAACAATGAAATGTTGGTTCTAGAGTCGNGCATCATGACCCTATACGATACAATGGCCAAAGCGCTAGATCAGAGAGATGCCGACATGTACACTGACCTGTTCCATGACGACTATGAGTTCGTCAGGCATCAGTCAGGCACATCGATGGACAGGGAGCAGATGGTGGAGATGATGAGGGTGATGATGGCCAATGAAAAGGTCATTGTCCGTGATGCCAGATGCGTATACGAAAACGACGAGATACTAGTCGAGCACTCGGTGATGGACTTCCCAGATGGGACTACAGAGGCTGTGATGAGCGTCCATATCCTCAAAGACGGGTCAATTATTCGCACTGAAACTGGTGCTACGCTGATTTCGAAGTAGTCGGAAGAGATTACTGCCGTACACAGTGATTACGAAAATATTGTGAGGCAGATGTAGAAAGGGTGTGGACATGAAGGGAACAAGAATACAGGGCAAGGTAGCGAGNGGTCTCGGGAGAGCTCAGGTTTTCATGTCTCAGCCGCACTATCAGGAGCAGTTTAGAGATGTGCTGGGTGCAACTGCATGGCCTGGAACTTTGAATATCGAGNTCATGGGAGAAAATCTNGANATNTACGCCGGCCTACGAGNCGTGGCTGGGCTGAGTGATGGCGACACTATCGANGATGTCGAACCTCGTCGNATAAATGGTTTTGAGAGGGAAGGACGCTCATTTGGAGGNGCCACGGCATTCCCAGCCTCAATATCGAAAGATGGCTCTTCTTGGTATGGTTGTGCCATACTCATCCCAGACCTTACACGNCATACTGAGACTGCTGAAATAATTGCAAGCTCATTTCTTAGAGAGTTGCTTCCTGTCGATGATGGGGACTTTGTTTCCTTGATTATNAAGTGAACCTAGAAGTCCAATCAGACTCGAGGAGTGTGTGTATCTCAGATAGTGCTGTGGCGCGCCAGCGTGCTATACTTCTAGGATCNNAACTGAGCGGAGGCGCGTGAAATGGCAATTCTGGGAGAGGGGCGATCCANGAGAGGGGNGTGTCTCTGTGATGGATGTTCCAGAGTAGCAGTGCATCGGCCGGAGCTCTACCTAAATCTCTAGCATGNCTGGGATTNCTAAGGGCGTCCACGATTTCATCAATGCTTGAATTTGAGTTATTTACTGCATTGATGGCTGAAGCCATTCTTCTAACCTGATTCCANAGGAATGACTCGGCTGTAACTGTGAATCCGACGATTCCACCATCTTCGCGNCTCCAGAGTGCGCACTCGTCCACNGTCCTGATGGGGGGNCTTTCAGGATCTGGTCTCGAGAAGGCTGAAAAATCATGTTTTCCAGAAAAAATTGAACATATTTCTTCTAGAGTATCCTGATCCGAGTCATTTTTCCAACCATGAATCATATCTAGACGATACAANTAGGTGCGAGCAGATGCTAGCCGGATTGGCAAAGAAGATTTTCTTCTAGAAACACCCCATACGCATAGCTGTGNTGATAGCCTATCACCAATAGCCCTGATGATTCTCGATTCGTCCAAGTTCTTCATGAGTGNCGGTTCGAGTTCCAGATCGATTAAGTTCATTCTCGCGCTNACGCCTGCGTCGGTTCTCGATGATAGACGTATTTTTGCATTCTCAGACCAGTTCAATTCTTCGATGATGGCCCTTATTTCGCCTTGTACTGTGGGCATATCGGGTTGTATTTGTGACCCGTTATACGCTGCACCGTGATACCCTACTGCGAGGATGAAACTCTCGGCTTCTGGGCCGGGCCACACATTTACTCCTCGACCAAGTGCTCCATTGCTTCTTCGACAGAAGAGAAACCTAATCCTAGGATGGCAAATTCTATTGCAACGGGAATAAATTGCCTTGCAAACTGCTCGCTTCGATCATAACCAACCTTAACATCAATACAATCGATTAATTGTTTAGCAGCTTCATAAAGATGGAATGAAACATCGACATCTTCTATTTTCTTACCAAGCTCAATCAGTTTCTTGAATTCCCTAATAGCCATAGGGACGCGATCGAACTCGATAAGGGCGTTTGCAAGTGCAGCCTGGTACTCAGCATTTTCTGGTTCTAAACCAGCCGCTCTTTTGAGATATGATTGGACTTTGCCCTCATTTATTCTATCATTCCCTTTTTCATCAAAATTTCCATTTTCTTGTATCTCAAACATTGCTGCTTCTGCCCAGCCATGATATCCAGCAGGGTCGTCCGGAGAACTGCTTACATGCTCCTCAAATATCGACATTGCCGTCATGTAATCGCCTCGAGTGATGTGTTGTGCGGCTATTGTGATGATATCTTCTTCGGACATGTGAATCCCTCGTACTACTGCCCAGATGCTTTCGGTTATCAACGATATGCCTTTTCCCGAGAAATCATCAGACTCGTTTACGACATCCGAAATGCATCAGATGTCTGATTGATTAGGAGNTGAATCTTCTCAGGAGCGTGAATTCCATATATGCATGACTCGGGTTCATTCACNGCCTTCGGCCTAGTTCTCTTGAACGAGAGGAATAANCCAATCCCTGAGAATAATTTCCGCGTCCCCCTCGGNGACTCGTCATTTGGAGTGTCATTCGATACTCCCGCTGCTACAGAAGTCGAGTCGGATGCAATATTCAGACCTGAGGCGGTGAGTATCTGTATAGTTCCGAATCTTAGCAATCTGCTTGTGATCGANGTCTGAACGATGAGATTTTCGATTCGATCGTATCCGATGCTCTGGCTATTTGCATCGAAATACATGAATCGCTTAATCAGGTGTATCCGNCGATCNGTTATTGCATATGTGAATGCTCTTTGGTAAATCGCCGCGAATGCAATTAGCACCGCTGCAAACATNGGGCCCAGGANGAGATAGTAGCCATTGCCCCANCTAGGCAGGGGGAAATCTCCATCNCCAAAAAAGCCAGCAACGTTGATNCCGACCTCCATGGAGACCCAGAGAGCTGGTAATACGGCTGAAAAGACAACCCACAGGAGNGTCCACTTTCCAGAGGTAGGGCCATTGGAAAAATGAATTATTTTTGCAAGTATTAGCATGACCAACATGAGTCCGAAGACGCCTGAAAGGTCTGCGCCGAGATGAAGCGTCTTNATCACNAATGCCATCTGCCCTTCTCCCTGTGGTCTTTCAGATATATTCGCCCACCAGAAAAACAAGTACAGCCCCCCCATCAATGCACCTAGAACGTATCTCCCNTACATGCTNCGTGCTGTAGGGCGNCCCATCCAGAGAATTTGCTCGGAATCTGTCAACGTAGGTATTCTGTTCCTAGTAGCCTCACTATTGAGTTGGTCNCCGNCATTGGCCATGGTTTTACGAGATATCTCATTTCAATTTAGGATTCCCCAAGCATGTTCTGCATTGCCACGTATCCACTTGAAGTCTGAAATGTTCCTGTCCCCGGCCTCGTCAGACAGGAGTATATGCTCTACTTCGAGAGGGTACTCGTTGTATGTGAGGTGGCTTGTGAGGCCTGCTCGGGTGGGTTGGTCGAAAGTCCAATGCGCCCTCGAAGTGGCCCTAACTTGGAGTTCTACATTCACCCTGTCGTTATGGAGTCTTATTCTGAATCTTGGAAGTACTGAACCATCTGAATCTCTTAATGCATTTGACTCATCTGGGCGAATGAGTTCAATCGATCCTTGCTCGAGTTTCTCGGTGGTGCCTCTGGACCGATCGTGCATCAGACCTCTGGCATTACTTGGCCATCTTATTGAATCCCTTTTGGACCATGGTGTCGAATCTTTCTTTGACATCGACCCTGAAATGTGAGGTAGGAACCAATCCAGGTACGTCCCATCATCAAAATGGAGGAATCCCCAGAACCAGGGTACGCTAGGGGCCTGCACAGTNACCTTCTGAAAGTATGCNGANCCTTCTACAGCCTCTCCGTCAATCGACACCTTGGCTTTCATAGCATGTATTCTGAGGATATCATACCCCATCCCCAATGCGTAGACGTTGTTCGCATATGTTGCGCTGCTTGGGCGTTCCCACCAAGGAGTCAATTCTGCCTCGAAGGATTTTGGGAGATCGGGGTTGGACTCGTGGTCTGGCTTGAATGAAAGCCACATCTTGCTTAGGTCAGGCAGCATGCCGAAGGAGAGGTCATCACTTGTGAGGGGTACCACTGCTCCGCCACCTATGCCCATCCCCTCTCCTGGCCAATCAGGGTGTGTGTCTGTTAATGCTGCAATTCGGCATTCAGTCATACGAGCTGGCTCGTGCATCACATCCCCATCGTACCACCATGCACACACCATTCCAGGCAGAACGTGACCGTCATGCTCATCGATTGCCATNCTGGCGCCGGGCTTCCACCAATGATTGTTCACCCTAATGGATGGAGTCTCCTTGGTTGACCAAAGAACCATGAGTTGGCGTGATCTCTCAGGGTGTTTCGGATCTGGCAGGACTAGAATGAACCACCACCACCACCACGAGAGTCGCTTGATAGGCGGNAGTATGTCGAATCGCCACATGGTGGAAAGATCCCCTCCGAANCTTTTCATCTGATCATTCAATCAATCTCCCTCCTATTGAATATAGACTGGCCGATGAGTACNGGGAGCGTTATGAATGCGAGAAGCACGACTACNCTGAGACCCATTGCTAGGGCTGATGAGCCTGTTCCGAAAGTNTGTACAGGAGGGTTCCAGAAGAATGCTAAACCACTTTCAAGATTGAATGCAGTGGCCATCTGGGCAAGCATNATGGTATCCGGCCAAGCGAGGATTACAATCGCATCTATCATTTGAAGAGACCAATGGGAGACTGAGATTATCGGGACCAAATCTGCTCCGAATAATGTNATGACGGCCATTGCGAACTCATATACGCCGTACACCAGCGCAAAATAAACACCATATTTCGGAGATGCGAGACCCATTGCATTGAATATTGAGCCATATGCTGCAAGAGATAACACAGTTACTACGCCTATCCCAAACCAGACGTTGATGTCTCCCAACCTATTGCCATCCGGTCCGAGAGTTACAGTAACAGCAGCCATGATGAGAGACATNGCGAGTACGAAACCGCCTGTGAATATGAGATACCCAGAGAGTCTGTAGACTATGAATTCTCCACGGTGAATTGGTTTTGAAAGCAAATAATGTAGAGTTCCATTCTCACTCTCATCGCGGATAAGTCCNAGCGCCAAGAACAGTGGCATGAAAATACCGATAATCATGGCGAATGCGATTTTCCCAGTCGCGATTATGAACGACCTGTGGGAAGATTCCCCCAAAAGTTCTGAGTCAACAGGATCCTCGTCGACTAGATAATCTGGATTTATCTGCAGCACGGAGCCATCCGGGCCTCTTATCCACTGCACGTCGCAGGCCACGCCNTTCCTGTTATCATCGTCATTCTGACTTCCCGTAGGGAGGTAGTATCCCTCTTGAGTGCAGTCTCCGTCATCATCGAATCCCTGGCTTTGAGAGGGGTTTTCAGAGTCCCAGTCCAATCCGTCTTCATCGANATACGCGCTTGGCGGATCTGGTGCGACGTAGTAACTCTCAGTTGTCCTNCCATACTCTGCGTTCCAGCCTTCGGCGACTGCAAGAGTTCCATTTCCATCGAATCTCAAGAATTGAACATACACTGAGTTATCGGCAAGAGTGCATGCAAATGAGCTATATCCGTAGGGNGTGTTNGCNAGATCTTCTCCGATTATTTCAGGNCATTCATCANCATATTCAGCGTAATTTGAGGAGATATTTTCCCAACTTCCTGTGAATNTAGACGGTCCGTAGACNTCCCATGTGTAGTTCCCAGAATGTGTTCTNACGCCCCAGTAGTTAATTTGATCCTCGGGTATGAAAATAGCAGCACCAGGGTATTCTCTTTCATCATAATCNCTGGATCCNTACTTCATCTCCTGTCCAAGAGGATAGCCGTCACCATCGAAATCAACAGAGTCCCCGTCATTATCGATGGATTCGAAGCCTTCCCTTACCGAATCGATATAGAACGCTGAGAGGAGTGTAAGCAATAGGACGGACACGCCCATTACAGTCCATGTAGAGGTCTTATTCNTGAGTTGCCTAACTGTGAGTTCGATTATCGCTCCGGCTTTTCTGTCAAGTGCTGTCCACACAGTNGTAGCTAGACGTCTTCCTTCAGAGTCTATCTGATCTTCCTTACTCATCTTGAATCACCCACAAGATAGCCGAGNAGGGATTCCAAATTATCATCTGGATTCTCAATGGAGTGTATTGGGACNCCTGACTCAAGGATGAGCGCTGGTAAAATAGAATGCGCCTCTGAAAGATCTTTTGTCATTATCTCGAGTCGCTCATTGTCTAGGAATCTAACGCCATAAACAGGTTGTTTGTCGATGAAGCTTGATGCGAGTGCTCTTGCATCTTCACAATGTATCAGTATTCGGTGTGGGTGCTTGTCAAGCATTGCTCTGATTGCATGTAGATTTCCAAGAGCGACGAGCCTGCCCGCATGAAGGATGACTATCTGCTCGGTTATTCTCTCGATTTCTTCCAATATGTGACTCGATAGCAATACGGTCTTTCCCCGTGAGCCCATTTCCCTGATCACGTTCATTATGCTAGTTCGTGCTAAGGGGTCGCAGCCATGTAGNGGCTCGTCTAGAATGAGCAAGTCAGGGTCNTGAACGAGAGCTGCTGCGATTTTTACCCGTTGGCGCATGCCCTTGCTGTACTTACCAATCTCCTTGTTCANAACGTCCCCCAAATCGACAAAGGAAAGCGCCTGTTCAGCTCGAAATTCAGCTTCTGACCTAGTCATGCCGTGGAGTCTGGCAAGAGTGGATACGAAGTCAATCGANGTCATCCAGTCATACATCCTCTCTGATTCACTAACATAGCCGATTCTTCGATATGGAGCGGTTGAGTCCCAAGGATTAGTTCCAAAGAGTCGTACAGATCCCTTACTCGGTCGGATTCTGCCCATCAAGAGTTTGAAGAGAGTTGATTTCCCTGCGCCATTCATGCCCAGGATACCCGTTACACCTCCATCGATTGCAATAGATATGTCATTGATGCCTATGACCTGTCCATACCACTTTGATACATGATCTAGAGCCACAGCAGGCGGTTTCGTCATTCCCTAGTCACCTCCAGTGATGCCACACGACTTGCGAATATCGCCAATGAAGCCGCATTAATCGCTACCAATGATATGACCGATAGTGCGAGAGGGTGATCGTAGTTGTATGGGAGGCCGACCAACCACTGTCCTACATGTGCTAAACAGTCATATGGGCTAACCATGTACACGTATGTTGTATCGAACTGTATCTCTATCAGCCATGCAACGAGTTTGGAGCCGAGAATGTATCCTAGGAATGAAATTGATGCTGTGAATCGACTCGTGCTTATGCTTGAAAGTGCGATTCCTATCGAGGTGTAAGTGAATACGAGGAAGATTCCGGCCAATAATCCTCCCATGAAAATTGGTATCGTGTCGGCTATGAACGACCAACCCTCTCCTTTGAACACGACAGCTGCGGAATAGTACATCATGTACGTTAGAAGGATTACTATGGCGAGAACGGAGGCAGCGCTTAACCATTTCATGGCTGCGTAATCAAGCCGTGAAACAGGTCTCGAGAAGTAAATCGCGCTGGTCCCATTTCTCCTGTCGTCGGATACCAACCCGCCGACTACAAGAGCCGTCAACAATGGCCACATGCAAAGATTGCGTGGGAAATAACCGAGTACATTCCCCCACAAATTGTACCTATTCACTCCCCACATCCTATTCAGAAATCCTGTTGCATCGTCACTTACCATGGTGGAAAGTAGTAACATGAGTATTGGAGTCATCGATCCCAAAATAACAACGAGGAGCAGCAGTCTTACGAATGGGTGATAGCGACGGTGACCAGTGCCTGATATTATGCCGTATACATGATGTCTGTAAATTGCATAGTTTCTGACCCATCGCGGGCCGAGAGGCCCATTCCATGGACGGTATATCTGCTCGAATATCTTGCCTTGCATAGGCCTTGCCACTGTTGCAGATGAGTCGTCATCACCATCGCCTGAACCGTATGCCGCCTCTATTCTGGCTTCACCGAGAGCTGCGGCGCTATCAGATTCGGTCATTCTTCACGGCCCCCGATAATGGCAGAAGCGCCCTTTGCCTCTTTCCCTAGTCGTTGCATGATTAGAAGGAAGATGTCTTCCAAGTCTGGCTCGTACTCCTTCAATACTCTAACTTGGGCATCGGTCTCAGAAGCCCCAAGAAGAATTGCAGGAATTGTTTCATCGCCCTTCATTTCAACCCTCATCACCCGTCCCATTCTTCGAACGCGATGTCCCTTTGTCAGCAGCCATTCCTCGAGCTTTGTGGCCCCACCCCAGACGGATATTTCGATCTCTCTGGTGATTTGGCGTGCGAGTTCATCTATACGGCCTTCAAGGACGACTTTTCCTCCGGAAAGCATCACTACTCGTTCACACACACCCTGGATATCCTCCATGACATGACTAGTCATAATCACGGTCCCTCCTCCGTCAGAGATGGTTCTTCTCAGCGTGTCAAGCATGAATTGCCTCGCAGACGTATCCAGGCCATTGGTGGGTTCGTCACAGAAAAGTATCTCAGGATCATGCACAATTGCACANGCTAGTTTGGTGGCCTGTCTCATGCCTGTCGAGAAGCTGTCGATAGTACGGTANCGCTGGTCTTCCAAACCCACATACTGNAGCACTTCGTGTGCTCTCTGTGTTGCTTGGTCTGGNCGCATTCCAAGGAGTTCTCCGGCATACCTCACATGATCGACAGCAGTTAAGGCCGGATCNAGAGAATCGTATTCTGCCATGTAGCCTATTCTGGAGCGTATCTGGGGGCCCATGGTAACGATGTCCTTTCCAAGAACCGTGCCGCCCCCCTCGGTGATTCTTATNAGCCCCAATATACATTTGAACAGAGTCGATTTTCCGGAACCATTTGGCCCCAGTATTCCTATTCCNCCNGTGCCTATATCCAAATCAACGCCGTCAAGGGCAACGTGTGGGCCGTACATCTTCCTGAGTCCGCGTATCCGGATAACTGAGTCGCTCACACCTTATCCTCCATTGCGTGTTTGTCTATTGTGCGANCAACNTATCAATCAATCCCCGTGAAGATCNTCTCGTTCAAGGCAATGCNCCCTCTCTGACCCGTACTGCAACGCCCTTTCTTAGTACTGACATTTCATGCATGGTTGAATTGGAGTTCCCNTGTGCTATGAGAGTTCCATTTTCATCTACGATCAAGCATGGCTGCCCAACAGTAATCCATTCGTCTGCTCCGATTACAAAACCATGCATGACATTCCTGCCGGCCCCCACGAAGGGTATGGCATCAGAGTGGATTGTGACTCTTGCAATGCCGGGATGAGTCTGTAGATGATTTTCCTGATGNTTAGAAAATCCGAGGGGCGGTTGGATGTCCATTAGCGAGTGGATCGCCTTNGCACCTTCCAATGCAAGAGATATCCCTCCGTCATTCAATCGGGGCGAGAATAGGTGACGATCGTCGGACAGCACGTTCACCGGCCTCCCTGTCTTGGAACGTCTGACATTCATTCCGCCTGTTATTCGGCATCCGTCAGAAGGTTTCACNCCACAAAGGACTGCGAGCCTGTCCACCGTGGAACACCTATCCANCCATGCTCTAATCTCGTTCTTCATCGTGATATCCGAATCAGATGCTATTCTGTATTCGANAGGGGTTTTANCCAAGCCNAGACGATCTAGTCGGATGTAAGATTCTNTTAAATTAGGATCNNCCGCTATTACATCGTCATTGCCCTCGATGCGNCACCATGGCGATAAATCCTCCAAAGAGTAGGGTATTAGTCCAAGAGGCGTGTTTACGAATATTGCAGTCTTAGGTTCATCTTGAAGAATCTCTGCTACTGCACTTCCATATACAGTTCTCCATGGAGGTTGGCTTCCATGCAATATCACAACACTCGATGGAGGTCCAGTCGATCCGTCCCACCATGATCCCGGCAATCTCCACCTCTTTTCTAGTAACGTACCTGCNTGGATGATGTGTGGTCTTTGGGAGNCGTCTTCGCTAAATGGTTCAGAAGAGGGTCGAACTGGATCGGTTGAGGAGATGATTGATGCCATCCGACGTCCCGAGGGTAGTTCTGAGTCTTCTNGGATAGCTTCGATTATCTGNTTAAACGCCTTTCTGAGATGNGGGGATGCGTGACTTCTACGTTCTGCGAGATTCCATATTGACCCGTTCCTTATGGCCTCCCTGCAGCGAGANAGTTCCCTCTGCGTGACCTCAAGATTATGTCTCGCGAGAAGTGCCGTTCTGGATTTCTTGTCCATCTCCCTAACCTCCTTTGGCGTGTAATCTTCGAGATATCTTGACGAAACAGGCCACTCCACAGCNGAATCTATCCTGTGGGTCCCCTCCTCAGAGAGTATCCTTCCATCTTTGGCGAAGAGGGCATATGCTGCTGAGTCGAAAAGGTCCGCTCCGAGGGCAATGCAAAGCGGGAATAGCATGGGGTGTCCGCAGCCAAAGATATGGACTGGNCGATCTGAAGGCAGTGCTGACATAGAAGAGAGTATCACAGAGAAAAGATCGGAATATCTCTGTGTTTCCATGAGCGGCACGATGCCTCCTATTGGATGGACTGAGAATCTTCTTCCGCCCACTTCTGAAGCAGCCATCCTGGAAGATGATTCCGCCCTCAAATCCTGATGTGTCCCCCCTTGGATGGGTCCATTTANGAGTAATTTTTCTCCTGCCGCTGAAAGAGATGCATAGGCACGATTCGCAGTCATGTCTACGGCGTCCTCTATCTCTTCCCTGGTCATGTCGGGACGGCCGAAGACATCCAGCATGGTTCCTATGTCCACCCCGATATCTCGCTGAAATTCAACAATCTCCTCGACTCCAACCTCGACATCTCCGTAGACATATGACTGAAATGTGCCCGAGTCAGTCATAATCACTCCAGGGAAATTCAGGAGTTTGTGCACGCCCTCTTCCAGCGCCTGTTCACGAAGTTTCTCGTGCTTCCATATCACATATGAGTTCGTGATCAATGCTCTGAAACCGAATTTATCCCACATCTCTCTTGGTTCAACGGTAAGTATGTTCGGATTTACAACTGGTAAAAGAGTGGGCGTGGTCAGTATCCCGTGATTAGTATGGATTTTCCCTATTCTAGCAGCCCCATCCCTGTCTACTATCTCGAACTTTCCAAAATCCTGCGGCCTGCAAGGGGGGCTTTCCTCGATCATGCTGATTCCGCCTTATCCGGGGGTGATGAGCGATCCAAGATAGTGACTGAGACGATGCCCTCGTTGAGAGTCATTTTCACGAGGTCTCCGGAATTTATCTCAATAGTTGGATCGGCATCAAACCCATGGCCATAGGGTATTGCCTGTATAGAAGCGGCAGGGAGGGTAAGAGGGCAAACGTCCCTGTTCAAGATTGCTGCAGGCGCCTTTCCCCCGTAAGAGAGACCCATCAGCACATAGGGGGCTACAGTGGATCCTGAGCCTCGCGGGTAGACGAGTATCTTCCCCCCAACAGCCTGCCCGTGAAGGGGGTGTCCAGGCTCAGTTACAATGCCTGTTTCTGGATCCACATATCCGAGGTATGTGATCGGTATGTCTGTGACTAGCGCTCTAGCAGTCACCTCGAATGAATCTTGGCTTGGTAATCCGGATCCTCTCAGTAAAGTGTCTCCGCTCTTCCATGTTTTAACAGACGTCATTTCTTTCGCATGAGATTTTTCAAGTGAGGGAGGAGGGCCGGAGGATAAATCTGGATCGAATGCATGCGCTACGCACTCAGGTATTCTTGCAACGCTCGTAGGCATTGAATTCAAACCACTGGTGAGGTAATGTTCGGCTTTCATGGAATTGGTGAGCAGGTAGTTGTATCGATTCCTGTTGTAAGGGGTAACTTCGGGACAAGTATCCCTTAGAAGCAGCACACCCCCTTCTTCGAGGATGTCTGATGTTCCATCTGCGAGAAGTTGGTCGTGTACCGTGCCTGATGTGAATAGCCATAGACGATGATCAGGTATCTTTTCACCCAACTCCATTCTTGCTCGCACTTCTGCTGCTACTGCACGAGCTTCCCCTATGCTTGCCTGCGGGCATCCAATGACCACCAAGTCTACTCGGCCGGTCGGGGCGAGACGCCCATAACACGCATCAAGATCTTCTTTCGTGAAAGTGACTGAGCCCTGATATTCGGAATCTGGAGCGTCCCGCGTTAGGCCGTCTGCCCAAAGCATCGGACAGCCGAAATTTGCTGCTGCTGCGGTGAGTGCTTTCTTCATCTCAAATGTAGCGCTCACGGGCAGACCCTGTATCCTGGGCATTGGCCCGAATGGAAGTGTCCAGTCTGGCTCGATTTGCC
The DNA here is from genome assembly GCA_002712645.1 of Methanobacteriota archaeon. Taxonomy (GTDB): domain Archaea; phylum Thermoplasmatota; class Poseidoniia; order Poseidoniales; family Thalassarchaeaceae; genus MGIIb-N1. The sequence continues at coordinate 93,478 of PAUH01000009.1, read as the reverse complement.
GGCCTATCCAATCCCCTAAAACTGAGAAGTCTGTTGAGTCGGTAAGATTGCATTCAACGTTCACCAGGATATTCGGCTTCCGATTGGACGGGAGGTGGAGCCCCCAAAGCGGGGCCCATCCGGTTAACGCTGTGGATAGTGCTGAAAGACCGGATTCCCTGTTTGTGGCTAAATCTGTGTAAGTATTGGCAAAGCACACAGCGTTCGATTCTGCCCAGCTACCTATCCCGCTACTTGATTCTGAATCACGATCGTAAGGCGTGCATGACAGAGTTGTTTGGATCCCCATCTCCCAGTAGGAGGTTACTATCTCGGCCTGTAGAATCATGAAATCAGGATAATCGATTCCCATCTGATTAATCTTAGAAGAGTCGCATCCGGCTGAGTTCAAAGTAGTGGGTATAGCGACCTTGGCGTCCCCATCTGAGGCCAAATCTGCAAGGAACCGCCTAAGGCCTACTCCGCCAGTAATCACGGAGACGCCGGAAACATGTGCATTGGAAGCCTTGGTGAATTGATTTGCTCCAGCAGCAAGGGCGAGGTCGGTCACTAACCGTGCTGCCTTTTGACGCGTCGGGCCGTGCTCTCCAGCAAGCATGGCAGCGAGCTCGCCGGGTACCTCCATGCACCCCAATGAGGCAGGGAGGAGATGAACATAGGGTTGCGATGGGGCGGTACGAGGCTTCATGTGGCTGTAGTGTATCGTGGAACCATGTTGGAAGCAGGCCAGAAGGCGCCCTCGTTCAAAGCTCGTATACAAGATGGTACAGAGGTGTCTCTCGAAGGCATCCTTTCTGATGGAGATGGTTTAGTGCTGTTTTTCTATCCTAAAGACAGTACACCAGGATGTACCAAGGAAGCGTGTGACTTCAGGGATGCGTTCGAGGTATTTCGCTCCGCAGGGTACAGGGTGATGGGGGTCTCGAAGGATTCTGCAAAGTCACATACACGTTTTTCAGAGAACAACCGATTACAATTTGATCTAATTGTTGATGAGGATTTGAAGGTCCAAGAGTCATATGGCGTGTGGAGGGAGAAAACAAACTACGGAAAGACGTACATGGGAACTGTTCGCTCTACATTCGTAATTGACTCAGAAGGCATTATTTCAATCGCGAAATACAATGTCAGGGCTACGGGCCATGTTGAAAGAATTGCAACTGAGATGGGAATAACGGTAGAAGGGTGATTTCAGGGGGCCTTGATCTTTGGAAATTAAGGATAAGAGAGAGTTCATTTCCTCTTTTCTGGACAGATGTGTCAAATATGCAGAGATGTCCTTGGAAAGGAAGATCGAACGAGGCGAGGAGGGTGTTGAAATTGACAGATGGAAGGCCTATCGAGATTTCACCGCATACTCTGCTTCAGAAGTCATATCGGGCGCTCTTGACGAGTGGTTAGATGGAAGTTCGAATAACACCCTCCCTAGCGCTCCGGAGCCGCTTGGGTCAGAAGTACAGACAACAGACCTAAGGAAATTGAGTCATGTCGAACGTAGAGGGCTTATTGCAAGGGTAATCGGACCGCGTCCAGTATTCTTAGTCGGGACTCGTAATTCAAGTGGCGCCCGCAATCTGGCGCCCATGTCCTCGGTAAGTATTCTTTCAAATACGCCCCCGTTGATTGCAATGAGTCTATCTTCGGACAAAGGAGGTCGTATTCGAGATACATTCCAAAACATAGAGAATGAGGGTGTGGGCTCGAAAGTTTCCATTCATGCGCTTCTCGGAGATAGACGCAGTGCACTGGATGTGGAAATATCTGCTCAGCCTCATCCCAGCGATGTGAGTGAGTGGGATCTTATCTCTGGAGGATTGGTTGAATGTGAATCAGGAGATCTTCTTTCCACTGCAATTGCCACAGTACATGCTGAAGTCGTAGAAATTAGAAATCTTCCGAGAAATTGTAAAGCCAGCCTGGTAATAATGGAAATCGACTCAGTCACACTTGCATCAGAAGATGGCGGAGAACGCCGACCACGTCTTATTCAGATTTCAGATGGAGCGCTATCGAATGATATTGGGCCAGCTGGATGGACGCATGCCCTAGATTGGTAGAGGCTCTTTTTCTGATTCGGAATCCTGCCACATCGCTGTTCCGAGCACATGGCGCTTCTGATCAACTCGCACGCCTCTACCAGGCACGACAAGGAGGCACCCCTCTGGATCTATTCTGAATGCAGGCCTTCCAATTCTTGATGCTGAGTCCCCTATTCTCTTCCTCAATGCTCCGCGTTGTGTTTCCACATGCCTCAGGTCTGAGAGGTCGATAATCACGGTCTCGCCGGATCTGAGGGCATCATCGAGAATATTCGCATCTATCCCCAACCTATCGTTTGGTTTGAGGTATCGAACGACACTAGAAGGCCTAGGATTTATTCTTCCGGTCCGCTCTGACCACACTGCTTTGTCCAACTGATGGAAAGGGTGCTCGTCGCCTACTCCGCGTATATCATCGCCATTTCTATTCCAATCTTCGGAGCCATGCGCGACAGGGAGGCCGAGGGCTCTTTGTAGCCACTTCACGGCTCTCAGGAAGAGTCTTCTTCCATCAGTGCTTCCCTTAGAGACGACGATATAGCACTAATATCATCATCAGATCGTGAAGTCGGAGCAGAAGCTTGGGAGCCGTAGAGTTTCTCTGCAAGATCTTCCATAGATTCGCGTATTGGATCTTCATTGACTATCTCTTTTTCAATTGGAATCGGTTTACTCGGTCTTATGATTTCTGTACTGGTGTCTCGTGTTTTCAGGACTGGTTCATTTGGCCCCTTTCCACGTCCTCGGAGAATAATCGTCACAGCGAGAGCTACCACGACAAGTACGCCTATCGAGGCTGCAATCATTCCGAATGGCTGCGGGGCTGGATTGACGGATACCTCGACATCCCAGAATGATGATTCAGTTCCATCGCTTACGATGAGTCGCACCACTCTGGTTCCTTCATTGTTAAACGTAGTTTGAGTGGAGTATCCTATGAGATCTCTATCATTTCCTGGATCTCCATCTCCATCCGTATCAGACATGATGTCCAAGTCCCAGGCATAATCCAGATTTGGAAAATCATATGGCGTATCTGACGATCCTTGGGCTGAAAGGATGACTGTGTCGCCTTCCACGGGGGATTCTTCAGAGATTACTCCGAGAGCAACTGGTGCCTTGTTCCTTACAGTTATGGGAATCTCGACTGAAGCAGTTGCGCCATCGTCATCAGATATGTGTAGAATTATCGATGAAGGAGCTGAATTAGAATCTCCCCAAGTATAATCAAAATTAGAACCCGTGTAGTCGCAGTCGTCGTCTACTGAACCTGATGCTGAGGTATCTATGGTCAAATCGAGATCCCAGCATATCTCAATATTCTCTAGGTCGCTGGGAGTATCCCTTACTGAGACTGAAATGGTAAGGGGAGAGTCTTCGAAAACCGGCAATGGTGGAGACACTGGATCAATTGTTGGAGGAGTGTTGATGACCTCTATAGGCACAGTTGTGATTCCAGTTGATGCCCCGTCATCGTCGAATATCTCTATGGCCAGAAGATGGAATCCTGATGTGGTGTACACGTACTCTGTGACGAAGTCGGGAGAGTAGTCTTCCACGATCGGTCCGGACGATGAGTCTGCATCTGGCCTCCATATTGCATACAAAGTGGGCATGTCGCCTGGGCTATCTGATGCCGCTGCCGTAAATCTCAGTAAATCGCCCTCATTTACTGTGTAAAGGCCCCTTGAGTCCTGCGATAGGCGGTTTGGGCCGAACCAGACTTGTATGGATTCCAGTACTGGCGGCGCATTCAATACCAGTATATTTGCATTGATTGTGGTCTGAGCACCATCATCATCCACGATAGTGACTGATGCGACCACATCACCCTCTTGACTAGGGGTGAATGTGCATGAAACGCCCAATGTGCCCTCGATACAGGACTCATTCCAACTGATACCAACCGGTGAAGTGGGTGTATTCGTATCAAGGTCCCTTACGTTCTCCAATTGAAGTGTGATCTGATCACCTATTACAATCGAGGAATCATATGGCAGTAATGTTGCTTCTGGTGGGCGATTGAGGATGTTCACAGTGGTGCTTACCTGGCTGATGTCGCCCTCGTCATCAGTAATTGTGACTGTTACGTTGTATTGACCATCATCCGACCATGCCTGAGAATGTGTACAGCCGATGGCACTCTGAACCGTTCCATCGGGCATTTGAGATTCGATTTTACAGGTTACTTCGCCGCCATCCGGATCATTCGATGCCGTGGCGTCGATGATGACGTCTGTGAGCGTGAGGGGGTCGGAGGGGATGGATACATCAGCATAGGGAAGCCTGCCTACGTAGACGAATATGTCAGCAGCATCATTCGAAGGATTGCCGTCGGATTCTCCAGTATCTATCGAGAATGAGATCAATTCATTGCCCATTATTTCAGGGACTGTCCACTCGAAGTTGGCAACAGAAGTTCCGAGGGAAGGCAAAGAGGGGAATGATTCCGAACCTATGGTTCCTGTATTGCTCCCAAATGCCTCCACAAAGCCAGGGGGTGCTTGCATTAGGCCGTCATTTACAATCGGTACCGAGATGGTAACTATGTCTCCCGGCACAGCATCGTAGGGCGAAGGGATGGTTTCGATTGTATCGGATCTGTTGCGCTCAACCGAAATTGAAACAGATTCTAGTTTGAGATCTACCTCATGTATGTCGGGGTCGAGTGTAACTGTTGAGACTCCTATGTCATCTGTTCCAACTCTAGCCAAAATACCGTGTGAACCGTACTCTCCGACAACATACGAGTCGTCACCATACGCGCCATAATCGAGAGAGAGGAATGCTGATCCGTTGGAAGCAGTCGTGACAGTTGTCCCGAAACCTGTCGCATCATAACTAACTTCCACATCAGTATCTTGCAAGGGCGTGCCAGAACTATCTGTAACATTGACCCATATGGGAGATTCAAGATTGAATGGTGAGAGGGGGTATCCCAGGCCCACATGGACCTCAGTGGACCTGAATGCAAGATTTGAGGATTGGATCTCATGTTCCGCCATCAGTCCGAGTGTAACCTCATTCAGAGTTAGGACGTCGTTCCCTATTGAGTCACAGTGCCAACCGTAACCAACTATGCTTCCATTGACATCTGTCGCAGTTACATTGTAACTCACGGCACAGCCGGAGTGGCTAACTCCAGGATAGCCAGCCTGCACCACGGTAGATGTTGTCTCGACCTGCTCAGAAGAGTCCTGGGGTATGTCCACATACGCAGACGTGCCGGAATAAGTCGTATTCACCGTGTAATTATTCACCCATGAGTCGCCCACATACAGCGGGAAGTCATGTCTCTCAAGAGGAGGCCAATATTCGTTAGCGGCAGTTATTGATGCGATATTACAATTTATGAGCAGGCACACCCACCACGGGCCGTCGAATTCAATATCGATTGTTGCTGTCTGGCTGATAACGGCCATATCGCTAGCTCGGATTAACGATACGGTCTCCATCTCGACAATTACGTCTCCGTTCTGACCTTCGAGTTGTATGTTATCTGCACGATAATCCCCCTGTCCAGTGGCCTCATATGCAATTGTCTGGACTCCTCCGATGTCAATCTCCAATACGTCTGTTACTTGGACATCAAGAGTTCCAGTGAGCGTGTTAACATTGGTTGAAACCCCGCTACTAGCGATGAAATCGTAAACGTCCAACTCTCCATCGTAGACCCAACGGTCATTGATTTTCCAAGAAGGAGTATCGATAGAACCCGATGAATGGGAGAATCTCTGATCAGGCTTTTCTTCGCGTATCTCTTCAGATACGGAATCATATGGCGATGCAGGCATCAATAGGATTGCAACTGCTGTCCAAAATACAAAATCTCGCAAGCGTGGGCTGTCCAACACAACCCACTGACGGAAGTCAAGGGTATAATCACTTGTCGTATTCTCAGAGTAGGTCGGCTAACTCATCTTGGATGAATTGGACGGCTTCTAAAATCTCATCTTTCCTTCTCGCGCCGGTTATCACCATCTTACCGCTTCCGAAAATCAGACACACAACGCGAGGGTAGTCTAATCTGTAAATTAGACCAGGGAACTGCTCTGGCTCGTATTCTACCTTGTCGAAAGGCAGATGGAATGTAAGATTGTTCAGATTGAGTTTCCTAGGCATTGTCGCCAGAGGCTCTCCCTGCTTTATTCCACGGATCTGGAATTCGCCGAACTTTTCTTGTTCTTCCTTTGTCATTGCATTCCAAACTTCAATCTCTTCGTCATCAGCAGGACGGATTTCTCCCCCCTCGAGATCTATTACACGTGTGTTGATGTCGTCCATGCGTGCAGTTCCGTTGTAATCTTCAGGATAGTGCAATGCATATGTGGCGACCATGTTTTGGACCTCTATCTTGACGTCTTCTATTTCCCACGTCTCGATTCCTGCTGCCCTTAAATCCCCTATCATTCGGGTGATTCCTTCGTGGATATTCTCCTCATTCTTCCCGCCTGTGCACACGGCTCTTCCTGACCTAAACATCAAGATTGCAAGTTTCGGGTCTACGACACGGTATACGACGCCAGGGAACTGCTCCGGCTCATATTCACAATTCAGTTGGATTGCTATGTCAGGCAGATCCAGTTCTTCAGCGACTCTTGTAGATGCGACTACGTTGACTACAGTCAACCGTTCTTCATCACTCTTCATGGTGTTTCGTAGTTATATACCGTATATAAGGGGGTGTGGCGAGAAATCAGGTCAAAATCTGTGCCCCTTCATTGTAAAATGAGCTTATCATGGCTTTAGCGCCGTGAAGTTCTATCATCTGAGCGACGCGTTTGGGATCTCTTGTCAGAGCCATCATGCATCCTCCTCCTCCCGCACCGGTAAGTTTGGCTCCAAGAGAATGTGGGCGCACGGATGCGATCAACTTCTCCAGGAATGGCGTGCTCAGATTTAGTGCTTCAAGTCTATCGTGGCATGCATTCATGGCCATTCCCACTGCTTCCCATTCAGCAGAGGCAAGAGCGATCAGCCCTACTGCAGTGATATCTCCGATTGAATCTAAATCTGATTTTCGTTCAGAATTCGAAGATATCAAATCTGCAACCATAGCAACCATTTTACCGGTTTTCGACGGATTTCCAGTGAATCCGAGAACCAGGTATGGAGGATTGGAATCACTTGGGAGATCAATGGTACCTACATCCCAAGTACGGAGACCTTCGGATGTTTCCAATTCTGCTCCGAACACGTGCTTCGCCATAGGCGGAAGTGATGAGGAAACGACAACGCAACCGCCAAGAGCGCTGGTTGCCGTATCTGTCGGACTGGCTCGTCCGGATTGGGCATACGCCTCCGCTAAATGGGCAGATCTGGCAGCATCTATCAAGTTTGGAGATTCGCCAATGTGGCTTCTAAGTGCGAGGTGCGCAGCCACGGACAAGGCTGCAGAAGACCCTTGGCCGGCTGCAGAAAAAAGGTTACTGGAAATCTGGAAAGAATAGGGTCCTGACCCCTTTTGCATCCTGGATATTATTGATTCCAAATGCGGATGTCGTACTGAGTCTAATGGTCTACCCTCAACTGTCCATTCCTTGTTATCTGAAACCGCGATTTTTACGCCTGCTTCAATTGCAACGGCAACGGCAGGGTGGCCATAGACAACTGCATGCTCTCCGAACAAGATTGCCTTTCCGGGTGCACGCGCCTCTGCCATAGCCCTCCACACCCGGTATTGGGGATAGCCCCTTCGCGTACTTACGTGATGTTCAAGGCCTCATTGCAATCAACGCGGTTCAACGGGGCACCCCCGCGGAGCGATTCTGGATGGAACACCCCCTTCTCATCGAATACAACGGCATCCCAGGATGGGTTCTACTCATAGCATTGGGCGGGGTCTCGATTGCGTTCTTCGTCTACCAGGTTCAGAAGGCAATTCGACTGGTTCTAAGAGGCAGTTCAGATCCCAGAACCGATGCTTGGTTCAGCAGAGTGGCGGAAGTCGCCACGGGATGGCTGGGTCAAAAGCGTGTACTTGAGGATCGGGTGGCAGGGGTGCTGCATGTGCTCATGTTCTGGGGATTCCTTATGCTGTCTAGCGACATGTTCGATCTTGCTACTGCAAATTGGTTCTCCGATTCACTCCTCCCAAAGGTGCTCGTTGGACCGTGGAATGGGATGGTCGAGCTCGGTTACACCTCTGCGTTAATTGGGTGTGTAGCGGCTTTGACGAGGAGGGTGGTTTTTACACCTGAGAAGTTGAAAGGAAAGTCCCAGTTAGAGGGGAATGCGATACTTGTTCTGATATTCACAATTACAACGACGTCGTTCGTAGTTGAGTCCGCTGAGGGCCCGTCTCCGTTCTGGGAGCCCCTGGGCTACTTAGTTGCTCAAGCAGGGCTCTCCGACACTTTTGTTATCATATCCTACTGGATGCACATGATAGCAATATGTTCCTTCCTCATCCTAATTCCCCTTTCCAAGCATATGCACCTAGTAATGGCGCTTCCAAACGTGTTGTTCTTCGATCGTACCCCTATGGCAAAAATGCGCCCATTGGCTATCGATGACAGTGGCATGGCCATCCCCCTTGAGGAATTGGACATCGATACTTTCGGAGTCTCGACATTCGACCAATATACGTGGAGGCAGCTCATTGATGGATGGGCATGCACCTCTTGCGCGAGGTGTCAGGACGTGTGCCCTGCATATGAATCAGGGAAGACTCTCAATCCCATGCAAATAGTCCATGATGTCCGGTCATATGCCAATGAACATGCTCCGATATTGCTCTCTGGAGAGACTCCTGATGAAACCATGATGCAACGTCTGTCCGCAGATGCAGTATGGGCTTGTACTACCTGCCATGCCTGTGTCGATGCTTGCCCTCTCTACATAGAACATGTCCCAAAATTAACTGATCTTCGACGCAATGCCATGATGGAGACCATGGAATATCCTGAGCAGTTGAACGTCGCCATGGGCAATTTGGAATCCGGATCAAATCCATATGGATTTGGGGCTCACGAGAGAGGTGATTGGGCTAGCGACCTTGATGTGAAAATCGGGGAGCCGGCTGAATACATTTACTTCGTTGGCTGCGCTGCGAGTTTCGATGAGCGCAATCAAAAAGTTGCTAGGGCTACGATATCTCTGTTGAAAGAAGCGGGATTGGACGTGGGCATATTGGGCATGCAAGAGGGGTGCTCCGGTGATCCAGCACGGAGAGCTGGGAATGAGTATCTTTTCCAGATGCTTGCAGAAGCCAATGTATCTACATTCCAAGAATTAGGCGTGAAAAGAATCGTTGCATCATGCCCCCACTGTTTCCATACTCTGGGCAAGGAGTATCCCGATTATGGCGCGGATAAACTGGAGGTGCTACATCATTCACAAATCTTAGCCAAATTACAGGATGAGGGGCGTTTGCCGAGAATTACGGATCATGAAGATAGTGTGACATTCCATGACCCTTGTTATCTGGGGAGGATTGGAGGGGAGGTCGAAGCTCCAAGAGCGGTTATCGGGGGAGTGGACGTTGAAGTGGAACGTCACGGAACTGATTCTTTTTGTTGCGGTGCAGGAGGTGCGCAAATGTGGATGGAGGAGGACGCGGATAAACGCGTCAATGTGATCAGGGCCAAGGAGTTGGCAGAAACGGGTGCCGATACAGTTGCGATAGGATGTCCATTTTGCTCTGTGATGGTGAAAGACGGCTTGGACTCAATCGGATGTGAAATGGATGTCAAAGATCTAGCTGAGATTCTGTGGGAGAAGATGGTCAAAATGGAAGGGGAGCAGGATGGCGCCACAACGGAATCGAGGCTTGCTGCATCTTACCCTCACATGCAGGGTAATCGAAGAGGTACTCTAAATCGGAATCGCGTTCTGGATTAGGTGCGTGATTCTGGCCAGAGATTCAATCGAGATTATCATAAATCGCTTCTGATACGCATGCTCATGGGCGATGAATTTACTCAATGGGGGATGACGATTCCCGGACTTGCGAACATGTATGGCTGCATCCTAATCTTCTGGGGCCTATTCTCTTACTTTGCTCAGACCCCTGCAGAGGGTGCAGATCCTTCCATTACGGCAATGATTCCGGCTTTCATGGGCCTCCCCCTGGTTATGATGGGCGTACTTTCAAAATTCAACGAGGCGAATAGACATCACTACATGCATGCTTCGATGGCTGTGGCTCTGATCATGTTCCTGGCAGGAGCGTGGAGAATGGCGACGAGCTTCTCTGAAATGTCCAATCTTGTATTGGTTTCACACATGCTGCTAGTGCTTGTTGGGGCCTCGTTCATATTTGCAGGGGTTAAATCGTTCAGACATGCTCGTCTTAGTCGAGAGAGCTGATATGATGAAACCAAGGGTCGGCATCACTTCTTCTGTTAACAAGAGGGATTACGAATCTGATGGTCGCGATGTGGTCATGCTCCCGTGGAATTATCCCTCGATTGTAGAGGAATGCGGCGGCTTGCCGCTGATATTGTCCGAGGGAGGAGACCCAGAAGCGTGTGTCGGTGCGATAGATGCGCTGATTATTGCCGGGGGCAGGGATATTGATCCAGCCACATATGGGTGTGATTCTGTGCCTGAAACAAATGATGTACGGCCTACTCAGGACTTGTGGGAACTTGCGCTGATTGATTCTGCGAAAGAAAGAGGGTTGCCGATACTCGGCATCTGCAGGGGGCACCAGCTCATGGCTGTCTCGTATGGAGGTTTTCTTCATCAGCATCTCCCCACCACGCCCCCTTACGAGAAACATGGTGCATGGGGCGGAAAATGGTCTGAACATGAGGTATCCATAGTGCCTGAATCGAAACTCTCCAAGATTCTTGGACTGTCTTCTAATGTGAACTCAGCGCACCACCAGGGCGTATCTGACCCAGGGGGTCTGGATGTGAATGCCAGATCGGAAGATGGTCTGATTGAGGGTTTAGAAGACCCATCCAGGGAATTCGTGATATCGGTACAGTGGCATCCAGAGGCTCTTGGCCAGAAGTCGATCGTATCTGCACTCATACAGGCTGCGATTTGAATGGATGGGTTCATCCCCTCAGACTCAGAGGAACTGGCATGAGTAGGCCGATAATTGGGATCACCGCGCCGACTCGCATGACGAAATGGGGCCCATGGGACATGGATGCGACCGTTATACCCGCGACATACGCGCTTGCTGTGATAGATGGGGGGGGCATTCCAGTCATACTCCCGCCTGAAGATAGTGCTACCGAAGTAATATCGGCAATAGACGGGCTCGTCATCTCTGGTGGGCCAGATATTGATCCCTCGATGTATGGTGCTGATCTAGATCCCGATACTCTCGACACGTATCCCGAACAGGACATACGTGAGATTGCACTGATCAAGGCATCTATTGAGATGGACCTCCCAGTATTGGGAATATGCCGGGGGATGCAAATAATGTGTGTTGCGGAAGGTGGCTCCATGCATCAGCATCTCCCGAAGACTCCGGGGTATGAGTCGCATGGTTCATGGAATGGTGCGTTTTCTGATCATGAAGTTAATTTCGAACATGGTAGTGAGATACACAGGGTGCTGGGAGATAGTATATCGGTTAATTCCACGCATCACCAGGGTGTTCGAGATAGTGGGAGCCTGAAAGTTACTGGAAGAGCGAATCATGATGGCCTTATTGAGTCAGTCGTTCATGAAGATCTGAAATTCTTCCATGGGCTGCAATGGCACCCCGAGAGGATAAATCAGTATCAGATGTACGCTGCATTGGTTAATGCGGCGAGAAGTTCATGACCATTGGCATAGGATGGCTGCATGTGCCTCTGAGGCTTTTCAACACATCATCGCGTACGAAGCAGGAGATTGACGTCTCAGGCGAAGAAGTCACGATATATGCCTGTGGAATCACACCCTATTCGCCCAGCCACATCGGTCATGCCCGTCAAGCCATAGCATTCGACACTCTGGTGAGATGGCTCAGATTCCAAGGTGTTCGTGTTAGATATGTTACAAATTTCACAGACATATCCGATACGATAATCGATGCTTCGAAAAAAGAAGGTGTCGACTTTCTTGAGGTGGCGAATCGCCATATATCGGACTATAGGATTTCGATGAATAGGCTCAATGTGCTTGATGCTGATGCCTATCCGAGAGTTACAGAAAGTATTGAAGGAATAATCTCGATGATTGAAACCCTTGTCGAAAAGGGGCACGCATACTTGGCTGAGGATGGAGTCTACTTCGAAATTGATACTGCGCCTGAGAAATATGGGCGGTTAACCGGACAGACGCTCGAGATGGTTCGATCGGGTGCCGGGGGGAGAGTTGCGTCCACTGGAGCGGGCAAAAGAGACCACAGGGACTTCGCCCTCTGGAAGATTGCAAAACCGGGAGAGCCGAGCTGGGATAGCCCCTTTGGAAGAGGAAGACCTGGTTGGCATATTGAGTGCTCCGCGATGGTACATGAGCACTTTGGGCACCAAGTTGACATCCACGGGGGCGGTTCAGACCTAATGTTCCCACACCATGAAGCAGAGATATTCCAATCAGAGTGCTGTTTCGATGTCGAGCCTTTTGCAAAACATTGGATGCATAATGGGATGATAAACGTGGATGGGGAGAAAATGTCGAAGTCTCTTGGTAACTTTTGGACAGTTTCTGAAGCCATCGATGCNGTCGGTCCGATGGTGCTCAGATACGCACTCGTCAATGCACCATATCGACAACCGATTGATTTCAACCAAGTTCTTCTTGATGATGCTNAGAAGAATCATTCCAAGCTGATTGAATCGATCATATCCGCAGGAGGGGTCGATGTGGCAAGGCAGTGGGACGATATTGAGTCACTCAAAAATGCTGAAGATTCNCTAATACGGGGTATGGATGATGATCTCAATACAAGAGTTGCAATTGCAGAGATGCAATCGGTGGTCAAGATACTGAGGCAAGCCAATTCATCNCAGGACTCCTCGATGGCNTCTGCCTGTGTNGGCTGGCTTTCAGCATATGCAGGNGAAGTACTCGGGCTCCTTCCTGACGAAGAGTCNCTCCAGAAGATGATAGGCCTCGTATCTGAACGACGCGATGAGATGAGGGAAAGGGTNGAGAGCCTCATCGCGATGAGGGAGGAAGCACGCTCTCAACGTAATTGGACAGAGGCAGACAGGATCAGGGATGAAATTTCCGAGCTCGGGGTGGTTATCGAAGACGGGGAGTCAGGGGCNACCTGGAGNATGAAGGACCTTTGAGTCACTTCCTACGGTTCCAGTTGGTCACTGCAACAGTTAACGAGCTTATTATTAGACCCAACAAACCCACAACTGCGATCCAGTAAATCGGCCCACTTATTGTTGAGTCTTCTTCNTCAAGAGTTGCAGGACCCGGTTCAGATGGTTCGCCTTCAGGCTCGAAGAAAGACCACGCATCCCTACACTCGACCCCAGCGGGCATNGAGAGTTCGGCGCAAAGTTGCCCCGGTACAGCAATTGCCCCTCCGACGGCTATGCTGCAAAAATTGGCATCGGGAGTCGCAAGGCATCCCTCCGCTGGAATCGTTCTAATGGATATGGCACCACAAACGAGTTCTCGTCCCGAAGGCGTAGAAGGGACCCCTTCTGCAAGAAGTGTGGACGATGTGGAGCCGCAAGCCTCGAGGTGAATACCTCGAGATATTTCTACGGGATGCGCAACAGTTGCGCCCAGCGGGCCGTATGTCTCGAATATTTGCGGGAGTTGTACGGGGTCAACGGTTTGAGAGCCGTCGCCGTTGTCGTTGTTTATGCTCGTCACTATGGGGTCCGCTCCGCCGACCGTTCCCCCGATCCTNTGCCCATCCTCATCCAAATCAACATCATAATACATTGTCCANAGATCTATAGAACGNCCATTTTGGAANGTTGATGAGCGGTTCAGTACATCGAAATATCGCTCATCCCCNGTGGTAAAGAGATATTCTATTGGGACTGTTTTACCTTGGTTGCATTGACCCAGATATTCCATCATATCCGCATATGTTTGCTGNGCCTCTGGGACCCCCTCATANGTAATGTCGATTGCCTTGCTAAAACCAACTCCATGTATGACTTCGGCGTCATCATCCATAGCTTGCATTATGTCCACGTCCCCATAAACAGGGAGCCCCCCTACGACTACGAGGCGCACATCNGGGTCTACTGCCTGAATCACATTCCTGTAGGGGTCGGCGTGAAACGTGTCAAGCACGACCAGGTCTGCAGCAAGACCGGGGGCGATTCTCCCNGTATATTCGGACCAGCCAATGGCATCGACAACATTCGTTGATATTGTCTGGACCAGTTCAAAATCAGAAAATATGTTGCCNAGAACATTCTGATCCCACCAATCAGCAGTTTTCAGCTCNTGCATNGAGCTCTTGGAGCCGGATGGCCCCCAATCTGGGCCAATCATGATATTCACACCTTCTTCTTTCGCGGTTTTTATGTCGGTTGTCTCCCCGTACAGGAGAAGATTGGACGTAGGAGACCATGCAATGCTTCCCCCGACGTCGCCAAGAGCNCTGAATTCTGTCTGAGTTAACGCTGTTCCATGCACTATGACGATCTCTCCCACCAGCAAGTTATTCTGAACTAGGACATCGAACTCAGATCTGCTTGATTCATCAATTCCTTCTGCCAGATGTATGAACCATGCATCAAGGGTTCCAGAGTTATTTCCAGTCTTGATGTGATTTCCGATATAATCTGACTCCAACTCGGTTACCTTGGTGTGAATTGNNTCCTTATCGAAATTGTACAGCTCGATATTTCTTGCAAGTATGGAATCGAACGTATCTGTGTTTGAGTTNGCACTTCCCTGAAGAGCGGTATTTCCTCCTGCGATTGCCCTCAACTCGGCAAATCTCATCGCAGATGAATCGTACAGCGAACATCCGATATCCTTAGCATCCGAATATCCGGAATAAGACTGCCACTGGTAACGATTGTCCCAACCATCAGTACCATGGTCCCACAAAGGTATCAAGTTGTATTTCGCATGATTGTGAGGGTCTATGAATCCGGGGTATATTGTCCCACTTGTAGGAATAGAAGTTACCCCCTCTGCTGCACTGGGAGCCGTCGATGATGCATCCCAAACCGCTTCTATCATACCATCAGTGACAAGTATTCGGCCTTGGTCGATTACAGAATTCTCAGTCTCCATGGTCACTATCCTGCCTTCCAGTATGTACGAACCACTGTGAACATCGTCTCTGACGCCATAGCAGGAGCCCTGCAGGTGATTGGTTCCGACCCAAGGTTCGTCATTTGGGCCGCCTGGGGTCGGGCCCGAACTTATTTCCGACCACATGCCGTTAGAATCTAGNCCGAAGGAAATACCATACGAAGAGTTACCAACATCATAAGCAGACCCCTCCCACGTCTGAGGCCCGTAATAACCCATACTATCTACCACTGTCTTTGAGCTATCCGAAAGCGTGACTGAGTCCCCCTCAAAGAAATCTAATTCAATCCTGGTTAGTGCTCGGAAAAAAGTGACGTATGCGCCTGGCTCAATTACCGTACCGAAACCGATAGAGCATGCNGGCGAGCCTTCGCCGGGNGTGTCGTCGAGCCACCAACCGCCGACNTCAATAGGATTGTTTCCAGGATTATGGAGCTCTATGAACTGGTTNGAGTATCTCCCAATCTCCCCATCTCCATTCCAATCAATACCGTCATAATCAGCGCTATTAGGCGATACGTAGACCTCCGTGATGATTATTCTTGGATCATTATCCTGTGCGACTACTGGAGTCGTNAGTTGGAGNAGAAGTAGGGCTATGGTGAATGCGGCTGCTCGGTTCACATTCGCTAGGCTATGAGGCGGGATATCAAATCATCTTAAGATTGACAACCCCCTGAAACCGACATATTAGCAAAATTTCCATTAGTGTCGATGCAATGGTCACATATAATGAGGAAATGGGCAACAGCCTTACTCTTGTCTGCAATGGTGCTTTCAGGTTGTATAGGCGAGGACTCTGGAGAATCAGAGAATNCTGCAATGTGGGACGAAGGCCTTACACAACTTTCACTTGAAGGNCTTGACGATATTCGTAACTTTTCAGTCGCNTATGCTTTCGATAACGATTCCATAGGCGAGTCTAACTGGGCTGTATTTGGAAATGAAGAAGGCGGGAACTGCTGCGAGCATTATCTTGCTATTACCAAGGAAGGCTGGATACTGAATTTTGGCGGGGAATACCCAACCTGGTCAGAAGATAGAGGTAGAACNTGGCAGGAATATATCCCATCAGTCTTCTCACAAATTGGATGCATGGAGCCTAAACCGACGGTTCCCGGGCAAGAAGGGCTTGGAGAAGGCAGCATAGTACAGGCNACCAATGGAGATCTGATTGCCATGGGGTGGTTCCCCTATCCCTCGACATCGGGTGCTGATCAGTTCTATGCCTTCTTCTATGATGCAGCTGATGAAGAGTGGAGCTGGTGCTTCAATAGGACTCCAGAGCCATTCTATGACAGATCTTGGCAAGTAGAAGTGGTTGGTCCGATCAATGGAGGATTATATGGCAATGGACCCTATGCTAGCTTGGTGATCTCAAACTTCTGGCACCAAGTCCAGAATGTTGGCGGACAAATCTCAACTGATGGTCTAAACTACGACTACTTCGGATTCCCAGATAGGGATTCGGACCTTCCCGCGATAGAAGTTGATCTAATGCCCGGGACTCTTGGAAAAGAATGGGATTACACCAAACCCCACAAAGAAATGCGTGCATTCCCAGTACCTTCGGGCGGTCTTTACTTTCCCGATTATTTTGTTGATGGGGACGATGCCTATCTGGATACTTCTCTGAATTGGTGGACAGGGGTGACGATGAACGGGTCATCTCTTCCATCCCAATATTGCTCATTCGATTCTAGCGGAATTCTTCATTGTGTCCGAGCAGACGGCATGACCCTCACACACATGATATCGTCTGATGGAGGAGAAGCATGGAGAAATCAGACATACGATCTTTCAGGAGTCGCATCTGAATTAGAAGAATGGGAGTTTCATTCAAATGGTTTCCATGATTTATTCGTTCTTAATGTGAGGTATCAATCATCTAATGGGCCAGATATAGACGTATCATGGCATGTTCGAGATTATTCTCAATCACTTGAGCCGGACCTTAGAACGAATATTGGCCTTGGCGATTTAGACTCAACAAGTGGAGCTGGGAATGACATAAGATTTGATTTCGCCTCGATGGGCATTCTCCCGGATGGCGGTGCTGTAGTGGCATATCACGATTCGAGTGATCCCGACCCTCTTTTCGGAGTTGAGACGTTACTGCCTGTAGAATATGGAGCCCTATATGGGGCTCTTTAGGAATGCTTGTAGGGATGGTGTAGAAGGCATAGACGAGGCATGACTGATGGAAACAATCATTGTAGCAGCAGGGGCTTTCATTGCAGCTGCTCTCACTGTTCCTGCTGGTTTTGGACTGTCCACCATGCTGACTCCGTTCGTATTGGCGTTCATGCCGCCTCATGAAGCAATAGCCGTGGTAGCAGTGGTACACGGCGCGCATAACGCTGCAAAATGCTGGAGCATGTGGGAGTGGATAGATTTCTCGGCCTTCAAGCGATACGGTGTTTGGCTAATCTTTGGGGCGATAGCCGGTGCAGGATTGCAGAATCAAGTTTCCCAGGATCCCTTGCTGGTCGTCGTAGGGGTATTTCTGGTGATTCTCCCCCTGCTCACGCTCTCAGAAAGGTGGACTGGGTACAGGATACCTGAAGCGAATGATAGGATGGGCGGCTTTGGTTCTGGATTTATGGGGGGCCTATCAGGTCACCAAGGTGCACTTCGTGCGATGTTCCTGACTCGTCGTTTACCAGATAAAATGGCATATGCAGCGACTGCAAGCATCCTTGCGCTTTGCGTGGACCTTTCTAGGGTACCTGTGTACCTGGTATTTCGCAGCGATGATTTGATGGCCCATGTGCAAATATGCTCCATCCTGGTGATATCAGCGGTGTTAGGTGCGCGAATGGGGAAAAAGTGGCTTGAATCTCTCAAATCAGATTTAATCCACAGGGGCGTAATGGCAGGCATCATGGCCAGTGGATTCTACTACATCTATGAAGGACTGGCATGACTCTTGACTCGCTTTGATGAGCAGGCATCCGTTTTTTTTCTACTCCCATACTAAATAGGAGAGGGTTTCGGGCGAGACAGAGGCATATCTTGGTTCGATTTTCAGATTTAGGGATCGAACCCAGTTTGGTCGTTGCTCTTGAGGAAGAGGGTTTCACGGAACCTTTCGAGGTACAATGTGAAGCCATACCAGATGCAATGCTGGGGAGGGATATCTGCTGCAGAGCCCCCACGGGATCCGGGAAAACTCTGGCATTCGGATTGCCATTGATATCGAGGGCCGCCAAAGCAGAATCGAAGAGGCCCACATCACTAATTCTAACGCCTACAAGAGAGCTTGCAGAGCAGATTCGCAACGTTCTCCACCCACTTGCTCGCTCAGCGGGCCTAGGCGTACTATCCGTCTATGGAGGGACACCTTACAGAGGCCAATTACGAAAGTTGGATAGAGGCGTGGAGATATTGGTAGCATGCCCGGGCAGACTGATTGATCTACTCGACAGGGGAGCTTTACGTCTTGACGATGTTGAGATCGTTGTTCTCGACGAAGCAGATAGGATGGCGGACATGGGATTCATGGAGCCCGTATGCGCCATACTTGACGAGTGTAGCCCGAATCGACAGACGATTCTGTTCAGTGCGACATTAGACGATGATGTGGCGGAAATAGTAGATTCGTACCAGGACAATCCTGCGATAATCGGCATTGGTCCTGAGGAAGTGAGCATGGATAGCATGCAACATATATTCTGGAAAGTTGAATCCAGAGGCAAAGCAGACCTATCAGCGTATATCACCGAGAAATGCGGCAGGAGCATCATATTCTGTAAAACAAGAGCAGGCGTCAACAGACTCGGCAAACAGATGGATGAGTTGGGTTCGTCGAATACTACTCTCCATGGCGGCATGAATCAGAACCAAAGGGATCGATCAATGAGAAAATTCAGCACGGGTCGTGCACGGGTTCTGATAGCAACTGATGTCGCCTCAAGAGGCATTGATGTCGATGATGTGGGGTGCGTTATCCACTACGACCCTCCTGAAAATGGAAAGGCGTACAAGCATCGAAGTGGGAGGACTGCTCGTGCAGGATCTACTGGGACAGTGGTCTCTTTAGTCCAGAGATCTCAAAATAGGCAGTATCGGAGGATACAGAGTCAAGTGGGCATAAGGTGCGACATTACAAATCCAGAGCCAGAAATGCTTGATGAGAGAGAGTTTGTCCTGGTTCCCCCTGAAAAGTCAGAACGTAGGCGAGAAAGCCACTCCCGTAACAACAGCAAGAGATCTAGGAGATCTCGGAAGAGTAATCGCCACAAGGACTCGAACAAAAGGGGAGACAGACGCAACAATAGGCGACGAAAAGGGAATAGGGGTCGTTCCAGGGGCAAGAAGAAGGCCGACTCCAGAGATTGAAAATTTATGTTCAACCACCTTGACTCTGTCTTCCCTCTATAGCTATCAATAGAATCGCCGCGGCTGCGGCTATTCTCGGGTCCACGCCAGATGATTTTACCCCACTTACCAACAGTTTATGCACAAATGGGTTCATCTTCTGCGTGTATTTCACCGCGCCCTTAGCCCCATTTACCCTCAGGTGAAATTGTTGAGGGAATAATAGGGTAAGATACGGGATGAAGCGACGGATCAGAGCTAGGCCCCCACTTTCTTCGCCAAGCGATCCAATCACATTTTGCTTATCATCAGTGAGCACCCAAGAGTCTCTTAGAATGGATTTCATACCTTTTCGCCTTAATGTTCCCAGTGATTCCCCTGTCTGTCCATCGACTATACTGAAGCCCCCAGTGAAATCTAAGATTCCCTTCTGCTTGATTATCAATAGNTCTGTGGATTTGGATTCGTCCGAGTACAGTCTGATGTCCTCTTTTAGCTTCAATGCAGCCATCTTTGAATATCCAATCATNNTCTGCATAGATTCATTGGAATAGATGTGAAACTCCTCTCCGAGGATTTTNACCACCTTCTGTCGNACCATGTATCCGTCCGACTCGAACAAACTCGCCATGACCANCCCCTCGCCTCATTGGTCATAAGTGAATTCGAGCAATGCATCAAGAAAATCGAAATGAAACATTTGATTGGTTGGATATTCCCCCTGACATAGTTGGATAGGGATTATATTCCGAACTGATTGCGCCCGGAACAATGTCGAAGTGGATCAAGGTTACAACTGAAGGCGGTATNACGCGGATAAGAACGNANGCCATATGCGCGTATCAGGNGAGTGACGATGGCAAGAAACTACTAATCTATACAAANGATAATTCTCTGTTCGAGATAACGGACGACATAATGTCGACTCTTGGTNTCCTTGACTCTAAATTCGGCCTCGAGTNATTCTTCTAGGCTTTTGTGCCTATCAACACTAGTGTGCCATTCCAACCCTCTTTGGCGCCTGTGAANAAGCTCTCGACNTTTTGGAANCCTGCCATCCTGAGGCCTTCTTCCCATTCCTCTGCTGAGAGGGTTGTCATGTGTACATCNAGGGATTCAGACCAATCNAGGCTTGATTCATTTTCCAAATAGTGGTCTACCCCCACAGCAACAGAGCCTCCNGGCAGCACCCATTCCATGTGTAATGTCTTGAAGAAGGATATNGGATCTTNCAAATAGTACAGGAATTCCATACTTAGAACCAGATTTACAGGGGTATCCGGAGACCATTCCGGGAGCATCCCGTGGAAATATTCGCCTTCAGGATCTATTGAGCGAGCCTTGTTAATCATCATCTCAGAACCATCTACACCTGATGAAAATATACAGCNTGNCATCCTCTTGAGTCTACGAACNGCCCATCCATTTCCGCATCCCAGGTCTATAGCGGTGAACTCGGAAGGCAGACGACCCTTGACTGCGGCGATAATCGCATCCACACTTGCTGAGTGGCCTCTCTCCATGCCCTCATCACGATTGAGTTTCGCCCACTCGCTGAATAGATCCACGGCAGATGTACCAGACATAACAGTGGGGACGTAGACGNGTATATCATGGATTACCAACAAAGTTTGGATATGATATAGTGAGAATTGTTCGATTGGCCTGAGAGAGGCTGATTCGNTGGCTAGTGCGCTTGGGATTATATTCTCATTTTACGATTACGCAGTATTTGCAATCGTAGTATCGATTATCCTGATGAATGAAATAACCGGAGGCGATTCTTCATTTTCAGTGTATATTGGAATTTCTTTCTTGATTGTATGGTATCTCGTAATTCCCCTTATTTTCCGATTTCTTAGAATCGTGATAACAAGNATTCCCAAACTTAATTCGTAGCCGGATGGTTCTGATTGGATCATATCAGATATTTACATCAAAAGAGGTTTCAGAGGGTTGGCCGGGCTTTGCAGGAGTCAGGGACATCCCCCTGAGCGGGTTTGCTAAGGTCTGNACNCCCTCNACGCTCCATACTGCGCCTCTTGCGACAGATTGTATGTCGCNCANNGCCTGACCGATTGTATTTACTGGCGCACAAGGTATTCCCNCCAATACATTCTCCCAATGNCTTCTTGTGTCATNTTTGAATATCTTGAACAGCGTCTTCTCAACTTCAATTCTGTCTTTGACCCTCCCTGAATTAGTGGACCATGATTCNTGACAATCTATCTCGAGAATCTCGACCATCTGCTGCCATTGTGCGTCGCTTCCTACTGCCAGCACAAACCACCCATCTGATGCTTCGAAGGCACGATAAGGCACCAAATTTGGGTGTGCACTTCCCATTGGTCGTGGTTCTTTTCCTGATGCAATCTTGTTCTGTGCTTGGTTTACGAGTGCGGAAATAGCGCAATCCCACAGACTGATATCTATNCGCTGAGACTTACCCGTTCTCTCTCTGTGGAGAAGCGCGGCCAGTATGGCGGATGTGGCATGAAGGCCTGTTATGACGTCGATCCAAGCCACACCGACTTTGACCGGCGGNCGTCCCTCCTCCCCNGTAATGGACATGATNCCCGATCTGGCCTGTAAAGATAGATCGTANCCTGGTTCTGATGATCTTGGNCCAGTAGCGCCATATCCGGATATCGAGCATAGTATTGTGTCNTCCGGAAGTTNCCCNACCAATCTATCGAAAGTTCCGGGNCGGAAGTTNTCCAAGACTACGTCTGCCTGTGCAACTAGGTCTCGAAGTTTTTTCTCGTCCTTNTTGAGATTCATCCTAATTATCGTCTTNCCGCGGTTGCANGAAAGGAAGTATGCGGCNACATCCTCCCCATCAAAACCAGTNGTGAAAGGNGGNCCCCATCCTCTTGTATCGTCNCCCCAAGGCGCCTCGATCTTGAGTACGTCTGCTCCTAAGTCTGCGAGATTCTGTGCAGCATACGGGCCTGCNAGAACCCTTGACAGGTCAAGTATCTTCACGCCCTCGAGCACTTGCTTCATANCCNGGGGGACGNGCGGNGGCGATTCAATCCTCGGATGGAGTGACTGTAAATCCGACTACTGATCCNTCCAGCTCGAAGGACGACTCCATNNGNGACTGNTCACCGGACCTACGTCCTGATATCGACCTTGTTTCAGAGAGTATGTGATTCCAATCATCCTCTGCTAATTCGGGCGATTCCTCGGAAAGCGATATCTCGAGAGATATGGATGCCTCGATCCTTAGATTGAGTTCTTTTCTCTTGGCCTGAACTCGACGNATTATGTCTCTTGCGAGTCCTTTCGATAGCAATGCNTCGTCCANAGACAGGTCCAGAACGAGAGTTACATCTTTGCCTCCACTCTCCACGGTCATCGCAGCAAAGCCTTCTTTCTCGACTCTTCTGATTTCTACGTCGTCCATGTCTATCGGATATCCCGCTAGATGTGCTATTCCCGCCTGTATTTCAAGCAAGAATGAGTCNGGATCGATCTCCGAAAATTCATTCAGAACAGCAGGTAGGTCGGAAGTNCATTTCCTGCCGAGGCTTTTCCTATTGGGCTTAAGTTCCATCTTTTGGAATCGTTCTAGATCATCTTCATTCTCTAAAGATTCGACATTGAGTTCTTCCGAAAGTATGTCTTTCAAATCCCCTATGTCCGCATCGCCCACNATCCAACCTTTCCTGCATGGCAGCCTCTGTCTGCGAGACGACTCGACCCTTATTCTGCGACCAGCCTCTGCCAGGTTTCTGGCGAGGTCCATGCGAGACTCTAGTTTTGTATCTCGAGGCGGCAATGTGCTATCCAAAGCCTCGGAACCACAGGGCCAATCTGCAAGATGGACTGACGCGCCTGTCAAGTCCCTGTGTATCCTATCTGGCATGAATGGTGCTATTGGAGCCATTATCCTGCAAGTGACTAAGAGGACTTCTCGCAAAGTATGGTGACATGCCGCCTTGTCGGCACTCTCGGCTTCATCCCAGAGTCTTCTTCTTGATCTCCTGACGTACCAATTCGATAGNTCATCGACGATGAAGCGTTCGATTTCTCTCCCAGCCTTATGNAAATCCCATGCCCTGAAGAAAGAGTCCACCTTGTCAGCCATATTACTAACTTGAGAAAGGATCCACCGATCGATNGAGGGNCTATCACTCATATTTGGGGCATCATCTTCGCTNACTCGNNCGAATGAGTCCAATTCAGCATANTCTGCATGGAATCTGTAAACGTTCCACAGAGTCAGGAACATCCGCGCATAAGACTCNCTTACTCCGTTGGGATCGAAGTTTGTAGGCTGCCAAGGAGAGCTTTGAGTGGTCATATACCACCTAATCGCATCTGCNCCNTCCAGGTTGAAGTGATCCCATGGGTCAACTACATTCCCTCTNGATTTACTCATCTTCTTTCCATGCTTATCGAGTATGTGTCCNAGAGAAAGGCAACTCCTGTAAGTCGGTTTATCGAAGACTGNTGTCCCAACTGCCAATAGCGAATAGAACCACCCCCGGGTCTGATCAACTGCCTCGCAAATGTAATCCACTGGAAATGACGATTCGAAGATTTCCTGATTCTCAAATGGATAATGCCACTGGGCAAATGAAGCGCAGCCGGAATCAAACCAGCAATCCATGACATAGGGCTCACGGTTCATCTCTCCAGAGCATCCCTNGGATGGNCAATTGAGCTTGACATTGTCCACATATGGCCTATGCAGCTCTTTGGGCATACTAGATCCTTCAGACAGCATGGCTTCCATTTCATCACGACTACCGACACAATGCTCGTGACCGCACTCACTGCATATCCAAACAGGTATGGGGGTTCCCCAATATCTCTCCCTGCTTATTGCCCAGTCTTTCAAATTGGAGAGCCATTCNCCCATTCTACCTGTTCCTGTGGAAGGAGGAGCCCACTCAACGGAGTCGTTATGCTTCATTATTGAGTCTCTAACAGCAGTCATACGGACAAACCAGCTNTCCATTGCATAGTACAACAGCGGATGGTCGGTCCTCCAACAATGAGGNTAGTCGTGCACGTACTGGTGCTCCCTGTAGAGCTTGCCAGATGATTGTAGGAGNTCGATGATGGAGTCATCGCATTCTTTGACATATCTCCCATCGAGTTCCGGATGAGTTCCATCAAAGAATCGGCCATTCATATCCACAGTGTGCTGTGCGGGAAATCCGGCCTTCATTCCGAGGTTGTAGTCATCCTCTCCGTACATAACCGCAGTATGTACTATTCCGGTTCCATCCGTAGTTGTCACAAAGTCTGCAGCCACCACTGTCCAAGCAGCGGGNTGNTTGTCTCCGTCGATAGCACCNGGGAAGGGGGAGNCGTATTTCCTCCCTTCAAGGTCGGCGCCCTTGATCTCGGATATGACTTCCACCTTGTGTCTAAGCACATTGCCCATCAAATCCTTTGCCAGAATCATCTCTTCACCCACTTCTGCGCCCCCTCTTCCATCCCATGCGCCAGATGGAGGTTCTGTGACTCTAACTCGTACGTAATCCACATCTGGGCCAACGGCTAGGCCGACATTCCCGGGCAATGTCCACGGTGTGGTCGTCCATGCTAGTATGGACGCCTCATCATCAACAAGTTGGAACTTGACGAAGACAGCTGGTTCTGAGACTTCCTTGTATCCCAGAGCCACCTCATGACTGGAGTATGAAGTGCCTGTCTGAGGGCAGTACGGNAATACTTTGTGACCTCTGAACAATAGGCCTTTGTCGTGCATCTGCTTCAGTGACCACCATGCTGATTCGATGTAATCGTCGTGCAGAGTCACGTATGGATCGTCCATATCGACCCAGAAACCCATTCGCTCAGTCATTTCGCGCCATGCCTGCTCATAGGTCCAGACACTCTCCTTGCATGCTTCATTGAACGCCTCCATCCCATATGCTTCAATTGCCTCATTGGACATCAAGTCCAGTCGTTTCTGAACCTCAATTTCGACGGGCAGGCCATGTGTGTCCCATCCTGCTTTCCTCTCGACTACCCGTCCCTCCATCGTCTTCCATCTACAGACCATGTCTTTGTACAGTCGGGAGAGGACATGGTGNATTCCGGGTTTACCGTTTGCTGTAGGAGGGCCTTCGAGAAATATGAATGGCTTTCCAGAAGTTTTTCTGTTTTCTATGGACGACTGGAATGTGCCCTCATCATTCCATAGCCGGATGAGGTCATTTTCCAGCGCTACCGGGTCAAGGCGGCCTCCCTGCTCAGACTCCATCAGGCCTCTCGACCCGGGCAATTGATTTCAATGTCCCCCGAGAGAATGGGCCCTCGCATATGCCCCGGACGAGTACAATAGTCCATTAGCAGCCGTCTCATGTGACAGTACGTGGAAGATTGGGGAAAGCTCTGTGAGGACATCTCGAAGTGGATCAAGAAGTACGCAGATGAGAATGGAATATCTGCTTTAGTTGTGGGNGTTTCAGGTGGCATCGACTCTGCTGTTACTTCGACGCTATGTGCAAAAAGCGGATTGGAAACAATTGCAGTCAATATGCCAATTCATCAAGANTCATCCCAATACGACTTGGCAAAGCGCCACATA
The DNA here is from genome assembly GCA_002712645.1 of Methanobacteriota archaeon. Lineage (GTDB taxonomy): Archaea > Thermoplasmatota > Poseidoniia > Poseidoniales > Thalassarchaeaceae > MGIIb-N1. The sequence continues at coordinate 67,426 of PAUH01000009.1, read as the reverse complement.
GAGTGGCTAGAATCTAGATGGGNTAATGTGAGCAGCCATCTAGTTGACTTAACCGAATCTTATGATTCATATGTTGAAAGCGCTCTTGATGGTCTTGAGATATCCGAGTTATCGTTAGCGAATACAAGGGCGAGATTACGNATGACCACACTTTATGCCATATCTGGTTCTAGAAAGGGTATTGTGGTCGGGACAGGGAACAAAGTGGAAGATTTCGGAGTGGGATTCTATACAAAATATGGAGATGGGGGTGTCGANATTTCGCCTATTGCGGATCTATTNAAATCAGAAGTTTACGCACTTGCTAAGGAAATGAGTGTNATTGAAGACATACAGAATTCGATTCCGAATGATGGATTGTGGGCGGACGGTAGAACGGACGAAGACCAGATCGGTGCAACGTACGAGGAAATTGAATGGGCGATGGCACAAGCTGATCGGGCTCAGCNAGAGGGTCTCTCTAATCGTCAAAAAGAAGTGTTAAGGATTTANCAGAAACTGCATGAATCCAACTCACACAAGATGAAGCCGATTCCGATTTATATTAAGAATTCTTAATCTAGACGGTCGGAGTTGCTTTGTGGTGCCCGAAAATCTTGAGGAGCCTAAATTCGAAATAATCGAGATTTACGATGGTTTTGAGATAAGGAAATATGTCGATACGATTCAAGCAAGAGTGGCCACTAAGGGCATGGGTTATCGTAATTCGGCTGGGGCCTTTAGGCGTATCGCGTCATACATATTCGGAGAGAATNATCAATCCCGGAATATCGCAATGACTGCACCNGTACACATGTGGGAATCTGATGATTCCTCAGTTATGGCATTCACCATGCCTTCAGAGCATAGGATGGGGGATCTTCCAAAACCTGCTGACTCAGGGGTTGAATTACTTCATGTGAAAGGAGAAGTTGTGGCAGTTCTGAAATTCTCGGGCCTTTCTCATCGCAGAAAAAGCTTGANGATGATAAGTAAATTACTCTCAATGATTGAAAATAATGGACTTGTTGCCCATTCGCAAGCTAGACTGGCGGTTTATGACAANCCGACATCGACCCTCCCCTTTATGCGCAGAAATGAGATAATTCAACCAATAGAATGGGACNGGGGGNATGAATATGGCGGATAGTCTGAAGATTTCAGGGGTAGACGCTATTTTGGACGCTATTGATGGAGGTCGACCAGTAACTCGCATACTTGTCCTAAGAGAAGCTCAATCGGAAGAGTTGGACAGACTNCTCGTAGAAGCATCAAAACGTAAATTGAAGGTCATTGAGGGTTCGATGAATGATCTTAGGAGGATGGCCAATATGCCATTTACCTCNGAGCCCCCGGAAGCGCTTGGTCTACTTCACAGAGATCCTTCTGCGGAGATTAGCGAGATAATGGCGTCTGGAGGGTTAATTTGGTTACTTTCAGGGGCTCAATATCCCGTTAATATCGGATTTGCAATCAGAACAATCGAAGTTAGTGGGGGCTCTGCTGTGTTTGTAGATGCTGATCTCAATTCTGATGGGAGNAAAGCATCTTCAAGAGCGTCGATGAAAGCGGATCGGTTTATCCCCGTAAAATGGATGAGTTGGCGTGAAGCGTCTGATTTGGCCAGGGCTTACAACTATCGCATAATTGGGATTGAAGATTCAGGAGATGTGGAACCATGGGATATCGATTTGACAGGACGATGTATGCTTGTGATAGGCGGGGAACGACATGGCATCTCAGCAGACCTGCTCCGAGAGTGTGATTCCATAGTGAAAATTCCGATGCAAGGTTTTGTGCCGTCATACAATCTTCAAGCCCCGCTAGCAGTCGTAGCAGCCGAGGCTTTACGGCAAAGACGCAAGAACGTTTGAATCATTGATACTAGGGGCATGGGCATGGGCAAACTGTCAAAGGTGTTCTCAGTCATCCTAATTCTGGTAGGTGGAATATTGCTTCTTGCTTGGGCGGGTAGCGGTTACGCGATCGGTCTCTACGAGGAGGGGATTGAAGAAAACTGCGATACGACTGTTGGGACGATAGCTCAAATTACCGATTGGGATGAAGGCAGATGCGACGACGCAAGGGAGAATATGGAGAAGTTGGAAAATTACAGGCCGTTCATCCTTGCTTCAGGGGCGACAGTCTCAGTTCTAGGGTTGATGGTGTTATTCAGATCTTAGATTAACGCCTCATTTCCTCCCTCATNCTCTTCTTTGTAGCGGCCCAGCCACAAATCATGCAATCCGACANGTCGTGCCTCCTTGCNGGGCAGTAATCTCTACCGAAGAAGATTATTTGTAAGTGCCTTTTATTCCATGTGGACTTCGGGAATACGGCTTTCAGATCATATTCAGTTCGTTCGACCGTAGTGCCTCTGGACAGGCCCCATCTGGCAGCCAAGCGGTGTATGTGGGTGTCGACAGGGAATGCGGGCACCCCGAAGGCTTGAGCCATGACGACACTTGCAGTCTTATGACCAACACCCGGAAGAGACTCCAGATAGTCCCAATTTGGTTCAATTACTCCGCCTCTATCGACGATAATCTCAGCCATTTTCTTGAGGTTTTTTGCCTTGGTTGGCGCCAATCCTACTTGCCGTATTGCTGATTGTATATCNCTCACATCCAGAGAGGCCATTGCNGCGGGTTTTGATGCGAGTNCGAAAAGCCCNGGAGTTACCTCNTTNACTTTCTTATCNGTTGTCTGTGCNGAAAGCATNACAGCTACTAGTAGCGTATATGGGTCTTCGTGATCGAGTGGTATAGGGGTATTCGGATACAGGTTTTCAAGAATTTCACTGATTCGTTGGGCCTTCTCTATTCGCCTCATTGCTCTACCTCTCTAGATCCCCTGTACCCCATTATGAATGCAGACATGATCAGCGCCCCGGGAACTGCATAGCAGGTTAGATACTGCCAATCTTGCCATGACTCGCTCCCTCCGAAAAGAATCCACGCAGCTAGTCCTGCCACGAACGCAGGCAGCACCATAACAGATGCGAAAACAAGTGCTCGACCGAGTCCCATTGTAGGATGGCAGGAGAGGTGAGATAAGAGGATTCGTTATTCTCCAAGGATCTCGTCCAACTCATCTCCAGATCTGGTATTGAGGACGTCTTCTGCGCGAAGCCATCCCTTGCGTGCTATGTCTACGCCATATGAGACATCAGAGAGGCCTTCTACGCTATGTGCATCCGGGTTGATCACAATAGGCACACCATTTTCTTTAGCAACCTTACAGAGCCTCCAATCAAGGTCGAGACGGAATGGAGATGCGTTGATTTCTATGGCCTTGAGCGTGCCGTTTGAGTTGATCTCGCCCATCCTTTCAATTATCTGAATCATATCGATGGGAAATCCGTCTCTTGCTTGGAGAATACGGCCCGTTGGATGACCCAGTATTGTGAACGTTGGGTCCTCAACTGCTTTGATTATCGCATCAGTATTGTCTTGTTCATCCCTTGATCTCCAAGAGCCGATGGCGTGTACTGAACCTATCACGTGATGAAATTGATTTCTAACATCTGGAGAATAGTCCAACTTTCCGTCGGGGAGTATGTCGCATTCCGTACCATGGAACATCCTGAATTTTTCATTTTCATCCGCCCATTTCTCATTTAATGCACGAATCATATCGCCCTGAATGGATACTTCGACCGGGTCTACCCCTATACTTCGGCCTCCGATATTCAATGCAGGGGAATGTTCTGCGATTCCGAGATACTCCCAACCCAAACCAATTGCTGCTGACGCCATTTCCTCGAGAGTGCAAGAGCCGTCAGAAGCAACTGTGTGGTTATGGAGCGCGCCCCTAATCATATCCGATTCTATTAGGTCGGGGATACCATTAATCGAAGCTGCCTCGATCTCCCCCATATCTTCTCTGAGTTCAGGGGTTACCCACTGAAGGCCGAGCATGGAATATATGTCTGCTTCACTTTCACATGAGAGCGTGTGTATGGCTGCATCTATACCCTTCAAGTCACCAGCGAGTTGCTCGGGAATAAGTCCGAATTCATTGAGTCTTAATCCGTTATCTATTGCAATCTGCCTCATGCGTATATTGTGCTCTTTTGAGCCGGTAAAGTATGCCAATGTAAATGGAAATGTCTCGGGCGGCACGATTCTTACTTGGGCGTCTATGGTTGCATCTTCCAAGCGATCGAGAATAGCCTCATTGAGGGCATCGTCAATACTGCCTGTTGGGAATGAGGAATCCAAAACACTCTGCTCGAGGACGAGGCTGATCTTTGACTCGCCATGGCCTTTGATATCTGCAATCCCTGGCAAGTCGAGTATCGATTGGATCACTGAAGAACGATGCTCGGGAAGTGTTGCCACTACTATATCGAGGTCCCCGATAGTCTCCCTCCTGCGTCTGGCACTTCCCGCGAGTTGTGCCTTCTCGACTCCGGGGATATCAGAAATTCTCTTTTCTAGTGCCAGTCCGAATCTTAACCCCACATCCAATCTAGTCCTACCTTGATTTCTATGAAAGAGTTCGATTCCCTCGAGGTATCTCTGTTGGCTCTTCTCCCCGAAACCTTGCAAGGAGGCGACCAGATTGTTCTCGCATGCAGATTTTAGAGACTCTATTGAAGAGATGTCGAGTTCTTTGGACAATATCCTGGCTCTCTTTGGCCCCAATCCCTGGATTCCCACCATCTCAACTAAGCCTGGAGGGACTCTATCGTATAGGGATTGTATATCCCCCCATTCGCCAGTCATCACAACATCCACGATTAGAGATGAGAGCCCTTTCCCTATTCCTTTGATGTCTGTCAAGGCATTTGATTCAATGACGTCCATCAAATGACGATTCATCTGCCCAAGGGCTCTGCTTGCATTCTGATATGCCCTTACTCTGAATGGATTTGCTCCGTCGAGTTCTAGGAGTATTGCCACCTGATCGAAAACTGTCACAATCTGGCTCTTCGTGAAATATGGGGGGCCTTCACGACGAGTAGTCGGTAAACCCCATCCCCTGACACGCACCATGGGGGCCTATTGGGGAGGTCGTCTATCGTTGTGTGGATTGCACTCCTCCCGGAAAGTTTCACAGACATGCTGCTTTAGGCAGAGGTATGAGTCTGGTTGATACGCTAGAGACTCTGTCAGTGAGCCTATGTGGAATCTCTGTTATCTTGTGGATGAGTATTGGCACTATCGCACGTTCTGAGAAAGCAGAAATCATGGGTCAGCGTGCGATAATGTCATTCTGTATATTGGCAAGTATTCTCCTATTCTCACTCCACTACCTTGGAGGAGATCTGTGGGGTTCCCGTAACGCGGCGAGGCCGATGGCAGTCTTCTCACTGGTCCTAGCCGCTGCTTCCAGCCTCAACCTGAAGGGGAAAGAAGTACAAGGAGAAGTTAATCCCCATCAAATTCGTCGCCTTCGAGCAGCGGAACGTGACGATTGAGTAGCGTCACCATGACTCGATCATTGGCCAATGCACTACTGTTCGAGACCGAGTTTTTCATTGATGAACGACCTCATGTAAGCTGGAAGTTCACCATTTACAAAGATCACGTCATTAACTTGATCGAGTTTCATCAGAGAGTAGTATATTTGCATGGCAGTCATTGGTGTGGAGGAGCACCCGGTGCATCCTCCCTCTAAGGAGATGGTAATGATCCCGCCAGATGTATCCATGACGTTAACAACTCCATCATGCGCATCCAAGATAGTCTGAACTGGACCTACCGAATCGAGAACTGTCTGGCGGTCTATGCCCGTCATGGTATACATTGGAAGAGGGGTTGGCTATGAAACAATTGAGGTATTGTGATGACGAATTGGCCTATGAGTGGATATCGGCTTAAATACCGAACCTAGGTCGCCATCTCAACCTAACTGGTGATATTATGGACGGAGAACAAATTGGAATCATGGGGATGGGAGCAGGAATATTAGGTCTGCTCATAGCTTTCATGCTATATCGAAAGGTAGATTCAATCGAGATTGAAAACAAAACAGTAGCCACCATCACTGCAAGAATTCAAGATGGAGCAATGGCTTTCCTTATGGCTGAATATAGAATGCTATCCATATTCATCGTCGTTGTTGCCGCACTGTTATTCGCAGGTGGCGAAGATAACGGCCTCGGCATGGAAACCATGGTTGCTTTCATCATTGGTGCCCTATGTAGTGTAGCGGCTGGATTCAGCGGGATGCAATCCGCTACGAGTGCGAATGGACGAACTGCACAGGCTGCTGCAAATGGAGGGCAGGCAGCCGCACTCACCACCTCGTACAACGGCGGGGCAGTGATGGGGCTGGCAGTTGGAGGGTTAGGGCTATTCGGCATCTCTCTGATGTACTACCTCACAGATCCAGTTAGCGGAGAGGGTTTCCTTTCTGTTGAAAATGTTGCTGGATTCGGAATGGGTGCATCATCCATTGCACTTTTCGCTCGTGTCGGTGGCGGCATTTACACAAAGGCTGCAGATGTTGGCGCTGATCTAGTCGGCAAGGTAGAAGCGGGCATTCCAGAAGATGATCCCCGTAACCCTGGTGTAATCGCTGACAATGTTGGAGACAATGTTGGAGACGTTGCCGGAATGGGTGCCGATATTTTCGAGTCGTTCGTGGGCTCGATCATCGCTGCTATGGTCATAGCTCAAGCTAGCGAGGATCTTGGTGCTGATTATCTCATGATACCAATCGCTCTAGCCGTTGTTGGATACGTCTCCTCGATCATAGGAGTGTTTTCGATTGGCGGAATGAAAAATATGCATCCTGGTGCTGCTTTACGGAACACCACATTCATCGGTGCTGCATTATTCATCGGAGGAGGTTATCTTGCCCTGAGTTATTTGGAGTTGGATACGACTGTAATTCAAGCAGTGGCTATTGGGTCCTTGGTTGGCATTCTAATTGGACTTGTCACTGAGTACTACACAGGAATCGAGCCTGTCTTTGGAATCAAAGTACGGGCTATACCCTATATTGGAGAGGCGTCGAAGACTGGAAGTGCCACGAATGCAATTGCAGGGCTAGCTGTAGGCATGCAATCAGTATTCATCCCCGTTCTTCTGATGGCTGGTGGAATTTACTTTGCTAACGATGTAATGGGCGGCGGGGATGCTGGTCTCTACGGGATTGCTATGGCCGCTATGGGAATGCTGGGCACAGTTGGCGTCACCATGACGGTGGACGCTTACGGACCGGTCGCGGATAACGCCGGGGGAATTGCGGAGATGTCGGGACTTGGTAAGGAAGTTAGAGAAATCACCGATGGTCTAGACTCGATTGGCAACTCTACCGCTGCAATAGGAAAGGGATTCGCAATAGGAAGTGCGGCGCTGACTGCTCTGGCACTGTTCGCTGCATACAAGACTAGCGCGGGACTTGAGGCAGCAGATCTTTCTCTAACCAATCCTGAAGTTGTGATCGGTCTACTGATCGGCGGCGCTTTGCCATTCGTTGTAGCTGCTATGACAATGAAGTCAGTGGGACGCGCAGCAGAAGAAATGATTACTGAAATTCGCCGACAATTCAGAGAGATTGACGGCCTATTGGAAGGTCGAGAAGGTGTTGAGCCAGACAGTGCCACTTGCGTCGATATTTCTACACAAGCAGCCCTGCGTGAGATGATTATGCCGGGATTAGTTGCAATTGGAAGCCCTGTCGTGATTGGATATGTGCTCGGACCAGAGGCTCTTGGTGGCACTCTTGCCGGCGCGACAGCAACCGGCGTATTGATGGCTCTATTCATGGCAAACGCTGGAGGAGCATGGGACAATGCCAAGAAGGCTATCGAGCAAGGCGAGATTCCTGGCGCAGAGAAGGGCGATGAGGCTCACTCCGCTGCAGTTGTCGGAGACACTATTGGTGACCCATTCAAGGACACCAGCGGGCCTTCGCTGAATATCCTGATCAAGTTGATGTCGATCGTATCGGTTGTTATCGCTGGCCTTATCGCATAAGCGAGAAGATCGGGGTTCCTTTGGCCGTTTACGGGAAATCGCTTTCCCGCATGCGCCCCTCGGAGGGGCATGGTCGGGCGTAAGTTGCTATCTGCTCTAGCAGTGCTTTCCATTGCTCTACAAGGATGCATGGGCTCTACAAACAGCATACTTGGAGGTAGTGAAGACCTCGAAGTCCCCGAATGGGAAATAGGTGACTGGTGGCTATTCACATTCACAACACCTGAATTCTATGACGACTCTGCGCGCCTTGTGGTTGCCACTGTGGATGAAGAAGAGGATGGGACTGCGTATATGCTCGGAATATCTTCGGAAGAGGAGGCAAGAAGGCATGCTGTTCTCAACCACAACCCATTCCTTGGCAGAATTACTCACTCAACATTGGGAGTCTTTGAAAACGGATTTGAACAACCTGTGCTTTCATTCCCGCTTTCAAGTAACTCATGGACATTTACTCTTTTCGACGTGGATTGGGAGGCCCGTTCGACCCTAGAGGGTGAAAGGGCGTATGTTACTGCAACGGGATCAGATGGAGGTATCTTGACCTATACTTACGATAAATCAGTGGGATTCATCACCTCATTCGTCAGAAAAGATTCTGATGGCCTCGAATTGCTAAGGATTACTCTTGCACAAAATGGCTCAGGGCATGCAGGAGAAGTACATTTCATGAGGGGGAAAGACCTTCTTTCCAGGGATTATGAAAACGATGGTGCAAATGGAGACGTGGAAGACTCTTTTCTTGTCCAAGAACATCCCAATGACGGATCATGGGACGAGATGATCTACCTGATGGATGCATCTGCAGGTGGAGGGGCTTCCAGCATCACATTGACTCTGCGAGACCATACCTCATCATCAGTGCTCGAAAGATTCTGGGGGCCCGGTTCATCGGAGTCCGGGACACTGGGGACCATTCCCTCGCCCAGCGGCGAATATACCCTGACAGCTAGTTTTACAGGTCAGACCGAGCTCAGTATAATGATTGCCGGAGGGATAGGATACTCGTGGAGTCTCTGAAATGGCAGATATGAATCATTTGGTAATGCTTCANGGGATGACTGGAACCTCTTCGAAAATGAGGCCTCTGGCTGAATCTCTCGCTCCACATAATTGGGGTNTTGTCTGNCCCGAGGGCACATATGTGCATCCAAGAAGTGGACGTGCCTGGTGGGTTCGANAAGANTTGATTGAGGCTGTGACGCCNNCGGATCAAATTCTAATATCGATGAAGAGCCTCGAGCAAAGCCTCCCNGAAGGGAAATTAATCGTCGGTGGCTTCTCTCAAGGCGGCGCTATAGCCTCAGCAATGCTTGAAACAAGTATCGAAGATCGTATTGTAGGACTCGTACTTCTAGCCACNATGACTGTGCGAGGCGAGCAGCTTCNAAAAATCCTAGGATCGATTCGTCCTCGATCTGTGGTGTGGATGCATGGTGAGAGGGATCATATCGTCAATATTGATGANGGCGTTAAGCTAGCCTCGATATTCGAGGATGCTGGATGGAATGTAGTTCATCTCCGCCATGGGAAAGGCCACATGGTTGACTTGAGTCAGAAGGATTCACTCNTTGATGCGATTAGGAGGATGTCNGAAGACGATTAGAGATATCTCTTCAGCTCATCGAATCCTCCNACGAATGCTACTTCTGCTCTAAGATCGAAAATGATCGGCACGGTCCTATGGCCTGTCGCCATTATCAAGTCGGTTCGTAGCTGAACGTCATCATCTAGATTGATTTCAGTGTATGACATGCGNTACCCTTCGAGAAGCCTCTTTGCAGCCACACAATAACCACATACTGTTTTTGTGAATACCAGGAAGTCGGTTTCGACTCCCTCAAACTGATGGAGNGGGTTTTTCATCGATCATCACATCGCCTAGGATTGGTTCGAATATTTCTGGCTCATCTTGTGAATNTGTGTCATCGTCCTCGAGTATTCTGTCAGTCTCATCCTCATCAATGAATACAAGCATGAACACTGTTATCAGAGTCAAAGCAGCACCGATGTAGATNGCAGACTTGTAGTCGAATACCGAAATCATCCTCTCGGTTAGAGTGTATGCAAAGACNCCTGAGAGATTGAACAGGGACATGTATGCTGTGAATTGAGTCCCCCCTACCTTGCTCCATGTCAGCCTCATACTAAGCGAGATNATGCATATCCATGCCATCCCGCCGACAAACGCNTGTGCGATCAGGTACACAGTCATTATCGAGGTGTTAGACCAAAGGGGTTCGAGGAGTGCGAAACATGCATTCGCAAGAGCCAATACAGTAAATCCAACCATCGCAACTCTCCTGACGCCGAATCTATCTCCCAGCAGACCTCCAANAACTTGGCCGATTAGCGCGCCGAACACCACGATTCCCCCGACTATTCCGTTATATTTCGCCTGGGACCAGCCTGCTTCATTGATGAAGATGTCAATCACAATTGGNCCCACGAATATGTACAGTTCAGAGAGTAAGCAGAGTCCNATCAATAGCAGGGCAGAACGGACAGAGAACGCCTTCGTGAGATAGAATGAGGTTTCAGCGACACCTCGTCTGGTCCCCTCGGGGAGCCGTGCTATTGGATTCGTCACACGGTAGTCCCTAGATCCTAGGACTCCCCTGGCGGAAAGAGCGAAGACNACGAGNGATATTAGGAAAAAGAAGTAACTCACCGGATTGGTGATNTGTCTGATGTTGTCGCCCGCCTTGAAATCAATAGTGAAGACATCTATTGCGAATCCTACTATCCATATCGACAGAGCTGCTATCGCGAAGAATGCGGATAAGGATATTTTCCTACTATCCAGTGTAAATCCGACTTTCCGAGCGATTTTGAATCTCTGCTCTTCCAGCCATGGCTCTGAGGGATTCTGGGAGTCACTATTTTCAATGCCCTGGGTGTCGCCTTGATTGTCAGAAACATCCCACCATTCACCCTCATCTGACTTGGACCAAGGGAATAATTTGACTCCTGGCCTCTCAACCATGGTAAGTGGGACAAGCAATATGAGGGAAAGAAGTACGAGTTGGATGGCAATCACGCCACTGATGCCGATCTGGGTGACCGATACCCCGAGTACTGCACCGCCGACGATGATTCCAGCCCTCTTGGCTGCAAACATGAAGCCGTTGGCCTTNGCCACCTCGTTTGGCTCAAGTATCTCCACCGCCAACGCATCGGTGCCGACATCCTGCAGGGAAGCGAATATATTGTGTATGAACAATAAGCGTGTTACCAGATCTATCTCAGCGTTCAAATCGGGCACTAGGAGTAGAGTACCTAGTGTGACAACCATACCAGCCTGGGCTATGAGCACCCATTGCCTTCTAGCGCCGTATCGGGGTATGTTCACGGCATCTACGACTGGCCCCCATATCCACTTGAATGTCCAAGGAAGCGCGACTGTTGCAAATAATATGGCGATGTCTCCAATCGGGACGCCATTGTCAACCAGATATGCTGCGAATGTTACGCTGGCAAAACCCCATGGGAGGCCTTGTGCGAAGTAGAGAATACATAGCGTCAGAAGTCTCTTTGTCCCATTCTCGGTGAGTGGCCCTCCCCGTCGTATTTCGGCCGAGAATTTTCGAATGCCTCCGGTGAATGATCCGAATGGATCTTCTCGCCAATTTGAAGAGGGCGTTGATTCGATGTCTTCCTCGTCATTTTCTTGCTTCTTAACGGGGCTTGTGGACCAGTCTTCCCTCAGGGCGGTCCATCCGAGAAGTGCGAGAGTCGCAAGGAAGGGGATGAAGAATACATATGCTCCGATGGAAGATTGGCCCCCTGCGCCTCCGCTTGAGCTCGCTAGTTCATCCACGAGGACGACTCTTCGGGCATCCACGGGAGACATCCTCTCGTCACTGATAACCAGCCGAGCATACACTGTTGAGTTGCCTGACTCAGTGTGTGGATCCAACTTGATGTTCCAAGACGACCAGTCTTTTGCAGAGGATAGATCGGCTGCCTGCTTCCAATCACCACCCCCAACCATTACCTCTACAAATCCGACGCCGGGGACGCCACCTGTCGAAGTACCAGATACCCTGGACTCGTTCCCCAGATGCTCTAATGTTACAATATTCATTGAAACGTTCAATGAGGAATCTATTGCGCCTGCTGCCTGTACGAAAGATAGGGGATCTGCCTGGCCGTATCCGAACTCGTTATCTGGGCGTGTTTCCAAAACGCTACAGTCATTGAATCCAGGATCGTCGAGGAGTTGGATATCGCGCTCTATCGAGAGAGCACTTATGATAGACTTGACCTGTTCATGGTCGATATCAGGATTTGCCTCGACCATCAAAGCAGCAATACCCGCCATGAGAGGAGTTGCCATACTGGTTCCAGATTTACTCGTATAGCCATCAGAAGTAGCGGCGTCAGGAGCCATTATGTTCGAGCCTATCGTCGAAACGTCGGGCTTGACGCGCCCATCTGATGTATAGCCCCTGCTTGAATAGATGGCCAGACCCAGATCCTTGTCTAGGCTTGCGACTGTGATGGGGAGATTTGCATCGCCCGGACTGTCGATGGTATTGCAACCGGCCAATGTTGCGCCACCAAATTCATTTCCGGCTGAGAGGAATGTGATGATTCCCGATGCTGCGACGGCATCCATCTGCTGGCTCCATGCTGATGAGCCGTCATTATCGAAATGAATCTCAAACTGCTGCTCACCAAGTGACGAGGTTAGAATGTCTATGCCTTTGGAATCCTTGTTCTCAATTGCCCATTGCGCGCCTTCTATCACGTCTTGGATATCACCCTCACAACATGCGAGGATATTGACTACCCATGCACCTGGCGCGACTCCCACATACTTCGAGCCATCAGGTGCCTCTTGTCCACCGCCTGTACCAGCAGCAATGCCCGCAACATGTGAACCATGAGTCCCTGAATCGTATGATTCACTTGCTGGTCGCTCGGAGTCAGTGATTACAGCATCATAGAAAGCGGATATCTTTGGATCGCAATCAATTGTAATCGGGGTTGGGTTAAACGGATCTGGATCAGGCTGATCACAACCTAACGTAATCTCGTCATCTAAATCATTGAGGCCCTCGTGATCTCCTCTCACTCCAGTATCGAGTACAGCGATAGTGACTCCTGTTCCATCATAGCCATACTGGGACCATACTTGATCAACACCCATATTTGGAGCTGCTTCATTCATATGGGTCTCAGCCAAACCCAGATCCTCCAGCATGACGACTCCCGATAGATCGAGGATTGGTGATTCGTGATGGAGCAGGTCAATTGGAACTGTGGCAATCAAACTGTCCAAGTATATCGGACGCATTGTAACTTCCACGCCTAGTTCTTCGATCGCCTCGACGTCTGCTGAAGAGGGATGGTGATCATAATCGATGAAGACCCTTGCATTGCCGGCATCTGCCAATCTCCACCAACTGGAATAGAACTCAGTTGGTTGTTCTAGTAGCCATTCAAGCCTATCGTCAATCATGTTTTGATTGGAGTCTCTGGACCAATCTTTCCACCACTCATCATGTATCTCTAGAGCATGCCTTGGTTGCCACTCACCAGCATGGTCATAACCTCCTCTTTCATCATCTCGAGGATTGATCTGAGAAGCGGTAAGTGGGATGAGCAATGTTGCCAATATTAGGAGTGCAACCGCTCGACGCGAGGTCGTCATCAAGTTCCCGGGTGGGGCGTACCTCATGTTACTTGCGCTCAATTGGAAACCTGTGGGGTCGAAACGTCACCCTATTTAGCAGGACATCGGGAGGGAGGCTCATGGATGCGACGAGCGAGCCGGATCAAGTGGCCTTGGCAGTTGATGCATTCAGCAAAGGTAAGCCAGTAATGGTTTTCGATTCTTCTTTCAGAGAGAGCGAGACTGATCTACTTTGGCCGGCTCAATATGCCAGCCCGGATGTCATACGAAAACTTAGACAAGATTGCGGAGGGTTACTCTTTCTTGCGATAGGCGAAGAGATCGGGAACATGTTCGATCTGCCTTGGCTTCAAGATATACACGTTCATCCGGCATTGACTACCCTTCACCCTGTTCTTGATTTGCTTAAGACCAACGATCTGCAGTACGATACCCGGTCCGCGTTCACACTATCAATCAACCATAGAGAGACGTACACAGGCATCACAGACAGGGATAGAGCGCTTACTACGAGGAGATTTGGGGAATTATGCGACGAGTTGATGGAATCCAATACATCGCCGGAAAAGGCTCGTAAAGCCTTGGGTAATGAATTCCGGACACCGGGCCATATCCCCGTATGTAGAGAAGCACCGGGGGGATTGACTGCTCGACAAGGTCATACTGAGTTGGCTGTGAGCATTGCAAGGCTTGCCGGGTTGAGACCGTGTACGATTGGGGCTGAGATGCTTCAACCAGACGGAGATGGTGCACTTCCTGTTGAAGAGGCCCGGATCTATGCGATGCGTCACTCCATACCCATGCTTACAGGCGATGATTTACTCAAGGCCAATGGACTTGGAAATTAGGAGGTGATTGGATGACTCGGGTAATGGCTGTGGGTGTATTCGACCTTCTACATGCAGGACATCTGCACTACTTGGAGCAAGCAAAGTTGCTGGGGGACGATCTCGTAGTCGTAGTTGCACATGACGACACAGTTCGTCAGCGGAAGCATGAGCCAGTGACATCACATGACTTACGAAAGAGGATGGTTGAGGGGCTGAAACCAGTAAACTCGGCAATTGTAGGGAATCCTCCTTCTACGCCCATATTCGATATATTGGGCGATATCTCGCCGGACATTATTGCCCTCGGGTATGATCAGAAGCACTCCATAGACGCCATCCGGGAAGGGTTGAATTCGAATGGCTACGGCGATGTCGATGTGATCAGGGTAGATGGTCTTTCAGACGATCTTGATGGGACCAGAAAAATAATCGCCAAAATCTTGAATCTTTGGCCAAATGAAGAAGGCGGCCCGTTTGAGGAGTGATTGGTAGTGTTCACAGGTATTGTCGAAGGTAAAGCGGAACTTAGTTCTGTGAAACAGTTCGATGGATTCACCAGGTGGGTAATTGATCTGCCTCCGATGCATGGAGAAAATTTGGAAATTGGAGCGAGTGTCGCTCTAGATGGTGTCTGCCTGACTGTTGTCGAAATTGATGGTGACGCCGTATCCTTCGACCTTATACAAGAAACTCTGGAACGTTCGACTCTCTGTCTTCGAAAAGCAGGCGACTGGTTGAACATGGAACGTGCTCTCAGATACGGCGATGAAGTGGGGGGACATCTTGTATCGGGGCATGTGATGGCTGTTGGAAAAATAAAGAGGATGGATGTTCTCGAGCAGGGCATCAATGGATCGAAGACGATGGATATCGAAATCCATGTGCCTCCTGAAGTCTCTGAGTATGTCTTTGAGAAGGGATACATTGCAATAGATGGCATCTCCCTGACAGTCGGCAAGACTCATGACTCTGGAGGGTTTGATCTCCATATTATCCCAGAAACAATACGACGTACTACACTGGCCGGAAAAGAGGTTGGCTCCACAGTTAATGTGGAAATAGAATCGTCGACCCAGGCCGTTGTAGACACTGTCAAGAAAATGCTAAGTAAAAATCCACTATTAGATTCAAACAACCGGAATCAACTATTGAACCGGGAGGGGGTCTCCGAATGAATTCCATAGCTCTAGTGTGCGGCTCATTCCACAAAAGGGAAGTTGAAGAGATGATTTTGCATGCTGAATCCGAAGCAGCTGAATGCGACCTAGAAATAACAGATGTAGTATGGGTCCCCGGTTCAATGGAAGCCCCCCTAGCAACTGCCCGTCTACTTGAAAATGAGCGGATTGCAGGCGTGGCGTGTCTTGGCATCATAGAGAAAGGGCAAACGAGCCATGGACTTGCAATGGGGCAAGCAGTGATCAAGAGTCTCGTTGAGCTTCAGATTGGATATGACAAACCGGTTGGCCTAGGAATTATCGGGCCGGGTGCAGAGCCCGAGCATATTGAATCGCGACTGGAGCCCCATGCCAGAGCAGCCATAAAGGCAATTCAAGCAATGATTGGATAACAGTTCGGACAATCAGAATCCTCGATGCGCATGGTCAATGTTGAAGGGACTCCTAGCATTCAGAAGCGCATATGTCGCAGGCCGTACACAACGTCATCATCATCGGATCGGGCCCAGCAGGGTATACTGCGGGCCTATACTCGGCTAGAGCCATGATGGAACCAATGATGTTTGCAGGATACATGTCCGGAGGGCAGTTAATGCTCACTTCGGATATTGAAAACTTTCCAGGGTACCCCCAAGGCATAGGCGGCCCGGAGATGATGATTGATCTGCGCTCACAAGCGGAAAGATTTGGCCTTAAAGTGGTTGACAAGAATGTTGAGAGAGTTGATTTTTCCTCGCGGCCGTTCGGGATATGGGTCGAAGGCGAAGAGTTCAGAGCCGAGACTGTCATTATTTGCACCGGTGCTGAAGCGATATGGCTCGGTGCAGAGGGAGAGCAGGAGCAGAAGGGGAGAGGCATATCCACCTGTGCAACTTGTGATGGTGCTTTCTTCAAGGGCGATGAAGTGATCGTAGTGGGCGGTGGCGATTCTGCCATGGAAGAGGCCACATTCTTGACAAGATTCGCGAGCAAGGTCACGATAATCCATCGCAGGGACGTATTTAGGGCCTCGAAAGTCATGCTAGAACGCGCAAAAAACCATCCTAAAATCGAGATAAGGGCTCATCGGCAAGTGAAAGAGTGGCTTTCAGACGATAAGGGGCTTACTGGAGCGGTACTGGAAGACCCGCGGGATGGTTCTTTGGAAGAAATCGAGTGTACTGGCGCATTCATAGCCATAGGGCATAGGCCGATAACTGAATTCTTGGGAGGCCAAGTAGATACAGATGAAGAGGGATATATCATACATTCAGAGCACACGATGACCAGCATTCCAGGAATTTTCGCTGCAGGGGACGTGGTCGACACGCGATATCGACAGGCGATAACTGCTGCAGGGATGGGGTGTCAGGCAGCCATAGATGCAGAAAGATGGCTGGAATCACAGCATTGAGGCGTTTCCATGGAACGAGGCGTTTTTGATCGGGAGCGAAGAGATGTTGCTTTCGTTAACAGAGCAGCAGCATATTGCCTCTATCTGACACATATGGCAGTGACATTTCTTGTTGCTGTAGGTTGGCTTTCCCCGTGGGATTCGATCTTATGGGCAGTGATTATCGTCTACGCCATGACTGAAATTCTCTGGTTTACTCGTGACGGCTATTGCATCCTCACAGATTTAGAAAGGTGGTTTTTAGGCATAGAAAAACCCGAAAATGCACTTCAACAGAATTTCATTCAACGGCTATTGGCCAAGTTGTTTGGGGTGAGCCTGTCTCCTACAAAATCGCGTAAAATGACAGTCGCATGGGGGAGATTCAGCTTCATTGTTTCATCCATACGATTGATTTCCCCGGGGTTGTGAAATTATGGAAAAAGAACGTCTGGAAAGGTACAGCAGGCATATTGTACTTGACGAAGTAGGGTTGGGCGGACAGATTAGGCTAGCCAATTCCGTGGTCACTATCGTTGGGGCTGGTGGTCTCGGATCTCCCGCATTGCTGTATCTTGCTGCCGCAGGGATAGGAAAAATTAGAGTGATAGATGATGACGTTGTAGATGAGTCCAATCTCCAAAGACAGGTCATACATTCTGAAACCGAAGTAGGGGAGAGTAAGGTCAAATCTGCTCGAAGGCGCCTGAGCGCACTTGACAGTAAAATCGTAATTGAGTCGATTGAAGAACGAGTTTGTCCTGAAAACGCTGAACGTCTACTTGGCGGTTCAGACGTAGTTATCGATGGGACCGATAGTTTCGAGGCTCGTTATTCTATCAACGATGCTTGCAAAAGCCTCGATATACCCTGGGTTTTTGCCAGCGTTCTTAGATTTGAGGGACAAGTTTCAGTTTTCAATTACGAAAATGGCCCCAATTACAGAGATCTATTTCCCGATCCGCCGCCGCCAGAATTAGCACCTAGTTGTGCTGATGCAGGCGTTCTTGGGGCGATTACTGGCATTCTTGGGTCGATTCAAGCAGCAGAAGCGATCAAGATCTTGCTGGGCATAGGTGAGACTCTTTCTGGTCGGTTGTTGATTCTAGATGCAATGACGATGAGAACTAGGATTTTACAAATTGGTCTCCCAGAGAAAGAAGAAACGGGAGACGTCACGCAATTAAGGGTAAATAATTCGATTTCATCTTCCATTCAACCTATTCATCTGAAGTCAATGATTGATGACAGCGTTGATTTCTTTCTTCTTGATGTTAGAAGGGCTGATGAGGAGTCGATAGCCACAATAGAGGAGACNGATCTCAGAATTGAGCACTTCAACGTGCCCAGNAGAATCGATGAATTGCCGCTCAGTGTGCCGATTGTTGTATATTGTCACTCAGGAGTTAGATCAGCAAGTGTNGTGAAATATCTTGGAAGTTTGCCNGCATTCGAGTCTAGAGTATCGAATCTAGTAGGGGGGATAGACCTCTGGTCTAGAGAGATTGATCAAAATATTCCAAGATATTANTATTAAATTAATTTATGTTTTATTTTTAATTTNTATTTAAAAAATAAATGTAAAATAATAATAATTTATTTTTTTNANTGTTGTAAATTTNAATTCAGTNTTACATTTTTTTTATGTTAAAATNTTATTTTAAAAAATTATAATTTATGTTTANATTATAATCAANNTACCGAATATATGATGTGCTTTATCGTTTTGCGAGTGTCATGNGCACACTATCATCAGGGATATGGAGATGTCCTGCGTGTATGCATCATCAGCCATGGTTTTCTTCGAAAANGGGCCTCAAAGCACTNGACAGGAGGTGCTCAAAATGCTCGGAGCGGACTCGGGTGCTTATCGAACGTTCAGGCAGCGGGCAAGGTAGGACCTCTGATGCAAGGGTTTGGATGAGACCCGGTGTCGGCGAAGATGCACTAATTCGAGAGGCTGATAGCAGAAATCACGCATTGAAGGGTACGGCGAAAGAGGGCGTGAAGGAACAATCCGATCTGCCGCCGATATGGGGCGTAGATTGGAAGCCGNAAGTTGCTCTGAAGTTTTCTAAGCCGCTACCCAGGGAAGTTATTCGGTCAGAAATTCTGAGATTTGTTGCTGAGAGGTGGGAAGGACATCTAAACTTGGTTGCATCCGTTCTGGAATCTAACTTACCCATCAAATCGATGAACGGAGATGATTTCCACAACTGGTCAGAATCGTTTTCTAAGTGCTTGTACGAAGCTTTTGATGAGCGTCTGCATGATCTTGAAGTCGGAGACATTCTAGAAATGGAGATTATGCCGCGTAGAGATGGTAGAACGTATCTATCAAGGCGTAGATCTAGATTCATATTGGATATTCGGCTAACTCTGAGAAGATTGGCCTATTCGGCTGCAGTGACTCTCGAACANCGCCTCAAGTGGCATCGTTGGATGGTCAGAACGAAGATTCTCGATGAGCATCTGAAAGACTTGTTCGTAAAAGGTGTGGAAACCCCGGAAGGAGAGAGGTTTGGCGGAAAGGGGTTCAGGTCAACTTGGCANGAAGCTGTTGCTGCCTGTGGAACGGCTATTGAGAAGGGTACAGATTTTGCTGCCCCTATGATCAGGGATCTCGGACTTGCCTTGGCACTTGGCCAGACACCTCTGTCAATAATGGCTGCACAAATGGGTAAATCAGAGTCTAAAATGAATGGGGGGCACATTGGAAGCGGGGGTAGAGACCTTCACATAGGAGATTGGAGTAAAGGAGTTCTTCCACCCACTGCACCTTTACCGATTGCAAGTGCAACGATTACGGGAATAGCTCTTGCATCGAAACGATTGGGAATAAGACGATTCCATCTCGCACCCGTAGGNGAAGGGTGCAGCAGTAGCGGAGAATTCTGGGAGGCNATAAATCTGGCCGGAGTCAGGGGCCTTCCAATCTGCTATGTTATTCAAAATAATCAAATCGCGCTTGATACATTCTCAGGGCGGCAATCTGGAGCAGAGACGTTTGGAGACAAGGGCATTGCTGTGGGTTTGCCTTCTTGGACGATAGACGGGTCTGATCCATCTGCATACCACGCATCGGTTGCTGTCGCACGTGAGCTTGCAATTTCAGGAGGAGGCGGGTCGATAATCCATGTAGAGACCATGCGAGGGTGCGGACACGCGCATCATCATGACGACCTGTATCTGGGCGCTGAGAGCGGCAATCCTCCTGGATATGTTGATCGNGACCTACTGAATTACTGGGCTGAGAAAGAGCCAATCTCGAACCACGANGTTTTGATCAGGAAGATGGGGGCTGGCGCTAGAGATGTTAAAGCAATTTATCAAGAGGAGAATGCCCTCTGTGAGGAAGCACGCTCCAAGGTAGAGGCAATGCCTTGGCCTGATCCTGAATCAGTGATAACAGGCGTTACTAAGATGAGTAATGCAAGAACTCACAACCAACAATTGGAAATCCTAGAGAAAGGATCCGAGAAATCTGCATCCCCAATACTGACTCCAATGGAGTTCAGTGATGCATCTAATGCATGGACGTTCAGTAAAGCAATACAAAGCGCCATGGTCGAAATCGCGGAGAGATCTGGAGATCTCTCAATATTCATGGGCGAGGACATGGAGGTTGCTGGCGCATTCGGTCTCAATCTGGCTCTCAAAGCCAAAGGGCATGGGGATAAGCTACTCGATATGCCTCTTTCAGAATCCATCATCATCAACAGCGCCACAGGTGCAGCAATGGGAGGATTGCGGCCAGTAGCAGAAATACAGTTTGGAGGATTCGCCGCATTAGCGATGAATGCTCTCGTGAATAATGCAGCGCAGCTCCGGTGGAGATGGGGTGCCGATGTGCCGATAACTGTTAGAATACCACTTGGTGGGAAAACAAGAAGTGGCCCATTCCATGCAAATATGATTGAATCTTGGTTGCTAAACGATCCTGGGCTCTTGATTGGCTTCCCATCGAATCCCCAAGATGCCTATGACCTCCTGCTAGAAGGGGCTGCTACCGATGATCCATTCATACTTCTGGAGCATATAGGCCTGTATGGATTGAGGGGCGGGCTCACAGGATGGGGGGACCGTATCAGTCAATCAGTGGACACCTCGATCGCTGAACAACGAATCAGGACGGGTACTACGTCGATAGGTAAAGCGCGTGTGACTCGCTCCGGGAGGGATATCACGATAGTGACATGGGGAGCTATGGTGCATGTTGCAATGAGTGCTTCGAAGATGGTCGCTCGAGAGGGCATAGAAGTGGAAGTAATCGATCTTAGAACTCTTCATCCTCTTGATTCGAATACATGTATTGAGTCTGTTAAACGAACAGGTCGACTAATCGTTCTTCAAGAGGCTCAGTGGACCGGCGGTTTCGGGCATACTGTTTGTTCATCCATACTTGAAGGATCATTTTGGTCCCTAGAGGGGCCTCCTGTAGTGATTGGCGCTCTGGATACTCCTGTGCCATTTTCGCCTCCTCTCGAAGATTACACGCTTCCAGATTCGAACTTGGTTGCGACGCATATTCGGAGAATGGTTTGAATGGTCGAGTGAGAAATCATCCGCTTCATATATGCCACTGAGCGTTGCGGGCATATCATGATCGGAGGACTTCCAGACGGGGCTCTCCTCTGTATTGGTCTGATACTCCTCGTATTTGGGGGAGAGGCAGTCGTTCAAGGATCGATGAAAATAGCAGATCATTTTGGTATGCCTTCGTTCCTAGTGGGTTTCACATTAGTTGCAATTGGTACGAGTCTTCCTGAGCTCGGGGTTGTCCTGAATGCGCTAAGTCGGGGCACCGAAGAGTCTGTTGATTTGGCTGTCGGAGGGGTGGTGGGGTCGAATATCGCCAATGTGATGCTCGTTCTATCAATAGCAATCATCCTTGGTGCGACATCCAAGCCCGACAAAAATCTTCGAGAAGACGCATTAATGCTGCTAGTCGCGACGGGGGTGATCCTTGGAGCGACTCTGCTAGGTGAGTTCCCTGCATGGTTGGGAGTGATGTCCATAGTTTCGATGGGCGCCTACTTCGCATACATCCTGAAAACAAGGGAAGAGGACTCGGTTGACGAGGGAGAATCGTGGATTCCAGGCGGCATGGGCATTGCTTCTATTGCATTTATCGGAGGTCTATTTTTGGTGAAATATGGATCTGACTTCCTGATAGAAGGGGGCGAGGGGGTTGCCATATCCCTGGGTGTCCCTGAAACTGTTATCGGCCTCACACTGGTTGCATTTGGAACCTCTTTACCAGAACTTGCAGTCACCATAACTGCATCGTTACGTGGTGTGCAAGGCGTGGCTATAGGCAACATACTTGGGTCCAATGTTGCAAATGTGATGGCGGTACTCAGCATAGGTTCGATAGTCGGCGGCGGGATCGGAATTACTGATTCATTCATGGATTTTGATATATGGGTACTTGTGGCCAGCTCGGGACTTGTAGCCTGTTCGATACTAATCGGAAAGGGTCTTTCCCGCCCTCTCGGGGGACTCATGCTTGTTGGGTATGCAGCATACATAATTCGCCTCTTCGTGGGGTCGTGATACACTGGATAAATCTTCAGAAAATTATTGCATAATCTTGGCAGCAGGCTTCAGTCGAAGGCTTGGCAGGGACAAGGCTTTGATTGAAGTTGGGGGTAGGCCGCTTGTCTCAGCAATGGCTCAGATGATGATGAGTCATGGACTTGGGGTCTGCGTCGTTAGCTCTATGCAGTGGGATGAGGTCGAAGTGCCACTTTTTGGTGCTATTAATTGTGTTAATTCCGACCCCGATAACGGCAGAACAGGGTCGATAAAATGTGGTCTTTCGGCTCTTGGATGGCCGAAGCGTGCTATAGTAGCGCCGGTAGATCGGCCCGGTTTCTCATCCAAAACTCTCAGACGCCTTATTGACTCTGAAGTTTGTACCTGCCCATCGAATGATGGCAGGGGTGGCCATCCCATACTTCTCGACGAGGCGTCTATAGAAGCAGTCAGGCATGCACTACCAGATATGCCTCTTAGGAGTCTCTGTACCCCATTGAGGTTCGAAGTAGAGGACCCCCACATGAATCTCAATATAGATACGGAAGCCGATGTTCAAATGCTCAAATCGAAATGGCCCGATATAGAGTCTTCATGGGAAGTCGACGCCCATCCAGAGTAATATTAGGCCAGAAGCCAAGCCTGGCAACAGAGTGTGAACTGTGGCCCACAATGACGCTGTCCGGTGGCGTACTAGGAGTGGGAACAAGGCATCGCCATCCTGCGATATCGCGTTTGCCACTAATGCAGGAAATGAAATGATTCCCTCTATGTACGACGTTATCGCGATTATCTGAGGGCCGCACCCAGGTATCAGCCCTATGGCAGCAGCGATGATAATCGCCATTGCACCATCGCCATTCGAAGCTAAATCTGACTCGGATATGCCGCCTAGAGACATGGCGACTTCGAATACAAGATACGCAGAAAGGACCCAAAATGTCACGAATGCTGTCTCCGAGGCAGCATGAGTCAGAGTCTCATCGAGAGAATTCAACTTATCTCCGATTGTTGCCTCCGTATCATCTGCGAAAAAGCTCTTGGAAGCAAGATATAGGATAATGGAAAGGGTGGTGCCGATTACGCCGACCCATGTGAGTAGTCCATCTCTTGTCGATATGTCCCATACAATTTCTGGGGAGTAGTTTGGGTCCTCTGCGAACCAGAAGATCAGCATTATGCCGAGAACCAGTCCAACAGATGTGACTGCCCACCAGACCCTGTATCCACTGTGTACAATACGATACGATAGCGTCCCTGGTTCTTCACGGGGGAAGCTGGAGATTATATCGAGGGTTTCATCCACGATTTCCTCTTGGTCATTCGTCTCAGTAGTTTGATTGGCATTCCGAAAACTGAGGCGTCCCAACGGCCTAGAAGGCGTTATCTCAAGATAATCAGCACCATACCCCCATAACACTCCAGCAACGAAGGATATCAAGTGGACTACAAGAACAGGTTCCAGAAGTGATGGGTCTTGTATTGTTGCTCCGAAAAGAACGAAAGCGGAATCGCCGAGAGTGGCGATCAACGTAGATAGAACAGTGCCGTATGTGACATACCCTCTTGCATACATTGGCATCATTATGATGGCTCCTCCACACCCAGGAGTGAGGCCCATCAGAGCCCCGATAAGCGGCTGCCACTGTCGGCTTGATCTTATCCATTCAACGAATCTTCCAGCAGTTAGGTACTGTAGCCAGCTGAATAGGAGCACCATTGCGGCAACGAATACTGTGACGGCGAGAAATGCATCTCGCATAGCAGTGAGAACAATATCGAGCGTCTGGCTCACGTTCCGGTCAGAGGCATGGCGGTCTTATTTGTTCCCAATTCTGAGAATTGTTATTTCCGTAACGGAAAAAGACAATGTGAGTATGCGTGATAGCATGGGTGCGAGGACTCTCGAGTGGTCATTAGAGCGACTCGCAGAGTTGGAAAGCGTCGCTATGGCCTCTATTGTGGGGTCTGATGGCAGTGTTCCTGCAAAGGTTGGTGCGAAGATGGCGATATCCTCGAGCGGTTTGACTCACGGCACAGTAGGTGGCGCTGGTCTCGAGATGAAAGTTGAGGCTCGTCTAAGAGGCATGCTTGAAGGCGGAATTGGAGGAGTCGAAACATTTGTTCTTTCAAAGGAAAATGAAGATGATTCTACCACTAACCTCAACAGCCTATGCGGGGGCAGGGTAATTGTGGCATTCGAGAAGTTAGAGCCTAAGCCCCACCTGCTCCTAATGGGGGGCGGGCATGTGGCACAAGCGATAAGCGAAGCATGCGGCCTCCTTGGTTGGAGTTACAGTGTATTTGATGAAAGAAAAGAATTTGTCTCTGAGAGAAAATTTCCTGATGCAAAGGAGCTTATTTTACTCGAAGCAGAACAATTTCTCAAATCAGAAAATCTAGCATCTTTGGGGAGATTCTCAGATATACTACTCCTGGGGCACGACTGGTCGATAGATGAACAGCTACTTATCGGCTTTCTGACCATGGAAGGCGAAGAAATGCCAAGAATAGGCTGTATCGGTTCCAAAACCAAATGGAGGGCATTCGTGAAATCTGCCAAATCAGCAGGAGCCTCTGCACGGAAAATAGACGATGTCCGATGTCCGATAGGAGTGCCAATCGATGCAGTCACTGTAGAAGAGATTGCGTTCTCAGTTTGTAGCGAGATAATTCACATCATGAGATCTGATCTCTGAATGTCTACAAGGAATCAGATGGTTTCCTTGTTCATATCCAGGTGCCGCTATTAGACTACTAGTTTCATATCTGTGAATGTAGAAGATAGCATGTGAGGCGAGTCAGACTTCGATGGGACAGGAGTGGACTCGAAGGGATCGAAGAATTCAGACAATTAATGGACAAAGTTGAGAGTTATGAAATTCTTGCTCATCTGAAATTGGGCGCGGATGGTATTGAGCATCTCGCAGAAATCAAACCTCATTCCGGAGTCTTGGATGATGTGATGCAAATCTCCACATTCGATCTTATCGAAGTTCATGAGGCAGATGCAGACACGGGAACGTTTCTGGCATCAGTGAACCTCACACACACCTTGCCCATGATGATGCTTGATCTTGAGAAAATTCACCTGCATCCCCCATATGGTCTCGATTCAGAGGGACTTGAGCTCAACTTTACTGGGCGTTCCGATTCAATGAAGAGGCTGATTGAATTATTGAAACTCATGATGCCATGGGACACCATAAGCATTCAGCCAGTTAAGGCCAATGGCCTAAGATTATGGAAAAACCTGCTTACTGAGCGCCAAATAGAGGTCCTTCGATGCGCAATAGATAACGGATACTATTCCGAAGAGAGAAAAATAAGTGTGAAGGATCTTGCAGAAACTATGGGGATGGCTAGATCAACCATGGGCGGACATCTCAAACTAATCGAGAACATCATCATGGGCAAGGTTGCAGATGACCTTGGTTGAATAGCCCTAACTCTCTTACACCACCGGCCCCGGGTGGTTGCATGGTCGCTCATCCCCTTCCTGTCGAAAATGGGGTTTCCACTAGGGCATGGGCAGCCTCTGTCAATGGAAAGAGTCGACAAATAATCATCAGAGATCACGATATTCTTCTTGACGTATTGAGAGATGGCGTGGGCACACTTGGGGCGAAAAGAGGCTGCGACATGGGCACATGCGGATGCTGTTCGGTTCTGATCGATGGGGAGCCTAAGTTGTCATGCATGACTCTTGCAGTAGAGGCGGAAGGCTGTGAAATTACTACTGTGGAGGGGCTCGCAGATGGTCATCACCTTCACCCTATACAAACCATGTTTGCAGAATGCGGTGGAAGTCAGTGCGGGTTCTGTACCCCCGGCTTTTTGGTTGTCTGCGCTGCGCTATTAGAATCAAATCCCTCGCCTACTAGAGAAGAGGCTCGGGACGCTATAGAGGGGAATCTCTGCCGGTGCACGGGATATCAGCAAATTGTAGATTCGATAATGGAAGCTTCTGAGATCATTACATCTGAAGAAAGGTCGGTCCCGACTACTCGCCCAGCAAGTAACCCTCATCCTGAATATGGAGGCTGATTTGGGTGTCAAAAGACAAGAAGGAGATGGTCGGTTACAGACAACAACCCGGGAAGCTTGACTTCACGCGTCCAGGTTCAGGCGGCTCCTCGCCCATCTCAGAAAAGAGAGGGTCAGCGAGAATACCTGAAAGTCAGGGTGGCGAACTCCCCCAGCCATGGGGCCCTCATCGTCATGATGACCTCGTAACAGGAAGAGTGATTGGAAAGCGTACCCCTCTGATAGATAGCAAATGGAAAGTGACTGGACAAGCGGTGTATGGCGATGATGTCCGTCTTCCTGGCGAGATAATCGGGCGTCTTGTCCGTACTGATCGGCATTATGCGAGGGTATTGTCGATAGATGCTAGCGAGGCTGAATCTCTTCCAGGGGTTCTTGGCATTGCAACGGGAGAGGATGCGCCCCATGCTTTCGGAGTTCTACCAGTCACGAAAGATGAGCATGCGATGGCCGTAGAGAAAGTTCGCCATATTGGCGATATCGTTGCGTGTGTAGCGGCCGAGGATGAAGATACAGCGCGTCTGGCAGCCAATTCTATCCGTATCGAGTACGAAAATTTGGAACCCGTATTCGACATAAAAGATGGTTTGAAGGATTCGGATAGCCCAATTCACGACAGGGGGCAGTACCATATCGGAGAGTCAAATATACAGAAGCGGGTGTTCCAAAAATTCGGTAGGATCCAAAGTATTGGAGATTCGATCGCATCGCATGAGAGTTCGTGGACATTCAAGGGAGTGAATCACGGATTTACAGAACCACATGCGGTTGTCGCACACTGGGACCCCCGTGGACGACTAACCCTTTACACGCCTCAACAAGTTCCCCACTATGTGCACCGTGCATTAGCGGACGTACTTGAGATACCGATGCACCAAATTAACGTATACAGAACGTTTGTAGGAGGAGGTTTTGGAGGCAAATCGGACCCCTTCCCCCATGAAATGTGTGCAGCCATTCTAGCACGGAAGACAGGTCGTCCTGTCAGGATAACCTTCGATAGGGAGGAGGTATTCTGGACCAATCGGGGTAGACACCCGTCAAAGATATCCATGGCCATTCATGCCGATGATGAAGGTCGGTTCAGCGGGATAGAGACGGATGCATTGATTGATGGAGGTGGGTTTGCATCTTTTGGCCATGTCACCACATACTACAATGGCGTACTTCACACAGCGCCATATGAGATTGGAGCGTTTCATTACACAGGAGCCAGGGTTTGGACGAACAAACCGGCAAGCGGAGCGATGAGAGGGCATGGTGCCGTTAACTCCAGGTGTGCTGTGGAAGTAGGTATTGACGATATTTCAGAAAAACTTGGAGTAGACCCCATAGATTTGAGGCTTGCCAACCTACTGCCCCCCCACTCAGCAACGATAACTGGTTTCCGGATCACTTCGATGGGGATGAGGGAATGTCTCGAGAGGGTTCGGGCAGAATCGGGGTGGGATGAAAAATTCAGGAAGATGCCCCTCGGAAAAGGGATAGGCGTGGGATGTGGCTTCTTTATCTCTGGAAGCGGCCTCCCAATTCACTGGGATCCGAACAAATTCCCTCATGCCACTGTACATCTGAAAATCGACATGGACGGAGGGGTGACCATACACACTGGTGCAGCGGATATTGGCCAGGGCTCTGACACAGTTGTCGCACAGTCTGTGGCTGAAGTCCTTGGTTTGCCGATGGACATGATAAGAATAAGGTCAAGAGAATCAGATACTTCNCCCGTCGATCTTGGATCGTACTCTAGCCGTGTTACTTTCATGAATGCGAATGCTGCTGTCTCGGCTGCTATGCAGATTCGTTCTGAGTTGATNAAGGCGGCATCGGAAATAACGGGTGCTGATGAANAGAGAATCGTAATCGGAGACAGGCGGGTGTTCAGCAAAGACGATCCATCNATCGGGATTTCCTATCTTGAAGCTCTTCACAAGGCACAAGAAGATCGTGGTGCACTTGTTGCGTCGGGTTCGTACAGGACTCCCCCCATGGGCAAGATGCACAAAGGCGCAGCAGCGGGACTCGCNCCTGCCTACTCGTTTTCTGCATATGTGGCTGAAGTGGATGTTGATGTCGAGACTGGAAAGATAAAGGTAGAGAAGGTCTGGGCTGCCCATGATTGTGGNAAGGCACTCAATCCGCTCTCTGTCGAGGGGCAGATCATCGGATCTTGNCACATGGGGCTTGGCCAAGTAATCTCCGAGGAGATGCGCTATGGGAGGACAGGNAATCTTCTGAATCCTGATCTTCTCGGATACAAAATACCCACGGTTCACGAGATGCCTGAGGTCGTCCCCATAATTGTAGAGTCTAACGATCCAGAAGGGCCATTCGGAGCCAAGGAAGCAGGGGAAGGGCCCCTATTACCGATTCTCCCGGCAGTATGCAATGCTGTNTACGATGCCATTGGAGTCAGAATACAAGAGTTGCCNATGACCCCGGACAAAATATACCGCGCTGTAGANTCTACTTGNAGAAAAGGGGGTTTTGAGAGTCCTCTNGATCTGCCGCCACCTAGACTGAATCAGACCCCTCTNTCCAAGATTTTGAAGGAGAGGGGGGCTCAACANAGTATTCGAGATAGGGAGCGNCGTCTAAAATCTAAACCAGATGCATACCATAACGGGGCACTGTTCGGAAATGANCCAGAGATACCCCCAGAGGAGTTNGATCCTGATTGGTATGTCCAAGTATTGCCGGANGAAGAATACCTCGAAAAGCCGGGGTTGGCAGGAAGTGCATGGCTACACACCGAGCGTNGANACAGGGGTGAGGGCGCATGAGGACCCCTGCATTCAATATCCATACGCCTTCTACGCTAGATGAGGCAGTTGAAACTGCAAGAAGGCTAGCCGATAAAGAGATGGAATTTGATTGGATCTCTGGAGGCACTGATTTAATTCCAAATTACAAATGGGGCATCAATCCTAAATCCNATGTCATCTCACTAGCGGCTGTTGAAGAGATTGGAGGAGTTTCGGCGTTCAGAATAGGCGCCATGGCAAGACTGCAAGATATCGTGGANTCAGTAGAAGTTCACCCACTCATTTCCGAAGCCGCANCTAGTGTTGCGAGCATAATGATACGTCGCTCTGGGACCCTTGGNGGCAATTTATGTCTGGATACCCGTTGCTTCTGGCTAAATCAAAGTGAAACTTGGCGCCGTTCNATAGACTATTGCCACAAATGTGACGAAGGNACTGGTGCTGACTGCAGAGTGATACCCAATCAGAATGANCTCTGCGTNGCTACTTACCAAGGCGACCTTGCCCCTGCGTTGATTTGTTTAGGTGCTGTAGTGCATCTTGCTTCTAGNGCGGGACGCAGAGAGATGCCCTTGGAACAATTCTTCCAAGAAGACGGGATAACGCGGAATGTTCTGAAAAATGGGGAGATTGTAACTCATGTTGAGCTNCCAGNATCATCNTCCTCGGTGGTTGGATCGTATCAGAAATTGAGACAGAGAGAAGCATGGGATTTTCCAGAAGGNGGAGTTGCATTTGCCGTCCANGTGGATAAGAAAGGCAANATATCCGGCCTGAATATGGCAAGTACTGGATTTGAGAGCATTCCCCGGAGCCACAANGACCTTGTTGATTCTATCGATATGGGTGCTGAATGGGGCTTGGAAGCTAAACGTCTGGGGGTAGAACTCAAGAGAACGGTACGACCCGTTCTGAATACGTGGTTCCCTCCGTCATATCGAAAGAAAATGGCATCTGTTCTCGCAAAGAGAGCGATGGAGGAAGCGGTAAAGCGCGTTACATCGGCGTGATTATAGCCTCATTAATCGTATCCAGNTCAGCAGCGATGGTGGCCGCACAAGACGGCGTTACGGGATGGTCGGCTACTATTGCCGACGAAGATGGCGAGATACAGAAAATCATGCTATCTGATCGAGGGGGAGCGATTGTTCCGATATTAATCCAGAATGATGGTGTAACGAGTATCGAAGTGTCCCTGGACTGCACCGGGCCATTCGAAGCCCAAGTTGCATGTCCTGCGGATGTAACTGTGGGTGCAGGCCAGAATGTNACTGTCGAGGGGGTGATTAACGGTGTTGACGTCATGGCTCATCCTGCCGGGACAACCGAAGACTTCCAAGTAACTGCTACCGTTACTGCCAGGCAAGGGATACCTGTTGCGCTTCCTGGCGATACAAATTCTGATGACGTGGCTATTGAGATTCCAGCGATACACATGCTATCGATCGAGATAGACGATCCTCTTGGCCCNATTAATGCTGGNGCTGACACCATACTCCGTATGACCCTCTCAAATAATGGNAATATTGCAGACAGGGCATCTGAGATCGAGGTTTCAGTTGATTGTACGCTGATAACCGTGGGGAATCAGATTTCGGAACTCACTAACAAGGAAGTGGCAGTGGGTGGATCAATTAGTGCAAATGTGGTGTTCGAAGCCGCTCTTAGCCATCCTTCGAAGTATTGCGATGTAGAAGTTCAAGCNATATCCCAGGGGTCTGGAGGTTCTCAGACATCTAGCGATGATACTCGGATAGAGGTTCAAGCTGCCACTGGCGATAGAGACGACGATGATGGCGNGAAGGGAGATGATGGCGGGGGGACTGTCGAAGTTGTAACAACGGGTTTGCCTGCNTTGGGCGTCATTCCAAGCATAATAGTACTGTTTTCNGCTGCCATGATATCAACAAGATTGCGACGATAATGCTCACATTGGCGGGTCTTGTGCNACAAACCAATTTCAGCAACCNATAACACCTCGCGAATCCCGCAAAGGGCCTGTCGGCTACTGTGCCGGGCGGGAAAAGGGGAAGTTCGNCATGGCTAATACAAGCAATGATGCAGANCGATTCAACAGAATCGTGATCTGGTCTCTTGCTATTACTGCAGTTCTNCTACTAATTCTCCCCATGTTCTTCGTACTCTCNAATGAAACATACTATTCAGCGTATGTTGAAGGAGGGGATACNGATGCAGAAAAATTCGCTCAGCTTTCTAGCATGCGTGATACCCTCATGGAAGACATATCCAGGGGCGATGGCGAGACTAACTACGGATACGACGTGGCCAATACCATTTCCACGCCTATGTTGGTTAATGACTGGAGAGACCCGCATAGAAGTATGCTAGTAATCGTAGGTCCAGAGAAGCCAATAGATCAGACTGAAGCGCGGGCGATATATGACTTCGTGACTGAATCTGGNGGGAAGGTGATAGTTGCGTCTGANAANTCGNATGCNAATGAGTTAGCAGGNCTNTTCGGAGTCACATTCTTCGACGATCCNTTGCATGATGAAAATCANCATTTNNTNATTTACAATGANGAGGGNGNNCCGTATGATCCTTCNTGGAGGAATGTTTGGTCAGCGGCAGCAGTCGAACANGACGTTCGAACNATGCAACCNGCATANCTGAGCCAGNTNTGTACNGACGATCANATTAGAAANAATCTGATGTCTAACTGCAGACTTCCCNTGATGTTCAGATCTCCTACCGGTTTGAAGTTTGAACCGACTGANGAAGATCNGGCTGATCCTGACCATCGNACNGTCAAGATNCTNGCAAGNGCCTCATCCGGGGCTTTCATCGATGTNGCTGGAACTGNCGANGCGGGAGANTANAGAAATCCGGCNCCNGGNGATTTNGCACTCATAATCAGNGCAGATTANCCNGTGAAAGCNTACGACAGNCCTCAAGANAGNCAAGGGGGCTTTGTCGGTACNACCGANNTGGCTGAAGTGGATGTGACTGGCAGCATCACATTTGTTGCTGATGANGANNCGTTCTCCAACATGTTGTGGGACCTCGAACANGCGCAAACNCAGGGGATAAGNGAGAGTTGCGATACNGTCAATTCNTGTTGGCTCGANGTNATCCCNGANGGNCAATGGGNCGGTAATTCNNCATANTTCCAGTCGCTNATATTTGATATGATGGAGCATCGNAANCCAGANTTATCATCCAGCTTTAGAGACGACAAGTCCCANTATCAGATCGTCTTTGATGAAAGTCGACACTCNACTGGNCGNCTTTCTGCTCCTTTCGTNGAGTCGATGGGGACTGTGGTNCTNCTCACNTCNAATCCATTNCTGAAATGGTTAGTTGTNCTGAATGTGGGNCTTCTACTTCTNGTATCGATGATGATTGTTCCACAGAAAGANAACTGGAGNCACGTATTCGATTTNACNCGTTTCAAAGAAAGGCCTTCCAAGTTNGANCCNTCNACATACAANGAACGTGTNCAACANGCACTTTTCACAAANGTAAGAGTNCACTATGATTTGACTAGNGANCANTTGGCNNTGAAGCCTCCCGCNGAGGTCCANACGATGATCAACGATCCCAAACTTGTCGAGCTTGCATATAGNCAAACTCGCGTNTACCANTCCCAAGANTTGCGACANNTAATGGTCGCTATACGTAAATGGGGAAAGCCAAACTGAACACATAGGAGAGTACAACATGTCAGACACACCAGCGCCGCCAGCCGGCATGAAAAAGAAGGAAAAAGACGCCAAGAAAATAGATGACGGCTATGCCAAAAAGGCTGCTGAAGCACGTGGAGGCGGCGAAATGAGCGAACGTCTGACGGCTGTTGGAGCGATTGCGAAGGCCATCTCTGGAGAAGTTCAGAAAGTGATTATTGGAAAGTCTCATGTTATCGACAATGTGATGGTAAATATCCTCTCGAATGGGAATCTACTGTTCGAGGATTATCCGGGCCTCGCTAAGACCCTGATGACGAACACATTCGCTGATGCTCTTGGGTGCGATTTCAAGCGTGTCCAATTTACTCCAGATCTGCTTCCAGCGGATATCACTGGCACCAACATATACGATGCGAAGAAGGGGGAGTTCACATTCAAGCCTGGACCTATCTTCTGCAACTTGCTTCTATCTGACGAGATCAACAGAGCACCTCCAAAGACACAGGCAGCACTTCTAGAAGCCATGCAGGAAAAGCAAGTTACCATAGGAACTGTTACTCACAAGCTACCTTCTCCGTTCCTCACCATGGCAACTCAGAATCCTGTTGAGCAAGAGGGTACCTATCCACTGCCTGAAGCGCAGTTGGACCGATTCATGTTCAAGATGAGCGTTGGATATCCCGACAGAGGCGATGAGGATGAGATTCTTGCTCGGAGAATTGAGCGTAAGAAAGATGATGTCGATGTAGACGTAATTACCGATCCTGCAAGGGTTGTTGCTATGCAAGAAGCCATCGAAGATGTCTATGTTGATCCAGCAGTAAGAATGTACATGGTCGAGGTAGTAGCCAGAACCAGAGAAGACCCTCGAGTCTTAGTTGGTTCTTCACCTCGTGGTTCTCAGGCACTTCTCAAGACATCGAGAGCGGCGGCGGCTATGCGTGGAAGAGACTTCATCACTCCCGATGACGTGAAATCTGTGGCAACTCTCGCAGTTTCTCACAGACTTATCCTAAAGCCTGAACACCAAATCAAGGGCCTGGAGACTGAGGAAGTCGTTCGAGACATCCTGAACCAAGTCCCAGTGCCTACGGTCTGAGGTCATATTTACCATTTGATTAGGGGGAATTGTACTGGCGTGGAGCAGAAAGTCAGCGATGTTCGCATCATTGGCGGTTGGGCTCTACCTCCTAGGGCTGGTCCTCAGGAATCAGCAGTTGGTTACAGTAGCAGTAGTGCTCCTCTCATTCTTGACCTATGCCGCTTTCCGTACGACGCATGCTGATGTGGCCTCTGCAGGGCGAAGGCTCGAGGACAATGAATCTGATGAGGGGATTCAACTTGGAGGGATATCCGCGCTCAGAAAAGTCTCGTCTTCAAGGGTCTTTGAGGATGGAGAAATTGACGTTGTCCTAAGAATCCAGAACAGGACACCCATGCCGAAGATTATTGAGATCAGAGACAGAGTACCAGAAGTGATGAGAATCAAGAAAGGCGCCAACTATGTACTGATGGAATTGGGAGGCAGGCGTGAGACTGAGATATCGTATACAATTGAGGCCCCTCTGAGAGGATTCTACACCATAGGGCCTGTTTGTGTTCGAATTCAGGATACATTCGGATTATTTCATAACGAAAGAGAAATTCAACTCTATGACGACTTCCTTGTCTTCCCGAAAATGGAAGACATCAAGGATGCAATGATCAAAAGTAGGGTTCCAAAAATATTCACCGGTGCAGTGAATATCAGAAATCCGGGGGAGGGGTCTAATTTCTACAACCTTAGAGAATACATACCCGGCGATCCGATGAAGAAAGTCAACTGGAATGCTACAGCCCGTAGCGGTGGTAAGATGATGGTGAATGAGTTTGAACGGGATGCGGTCAGCGACATCATTCTCATCGTAGATAGCAGGTCGATTAGTGAAACTGGGCCTGTGAGCAGAAATTCATTGGTATACAGTACCAGAGCAGCGGCCAGCCTTGCACAGCACTTCCTCGCAAGACGCGATTCCGTAGGCCTCGTGACCTATGGCGATGAGATCGTTTCAATCGACAGGGACACAGGCAAGAAGCAGCTCTATGTCATACTCACCAAGCTTGCGGGTGCTGTTGCGAAGGGCAATACCCCTCTCAGAGTGGTGACTAATCGACTCATGCCGCACATCAATAGAGGGAGTCCGATAATTATCCTCAGCCCGCTCGAAGATGATCCAACGATTATCGATGCGGTCAGGGATCTTCGGGCGAGGAATTTCATGGTGACCGTTCTTTCTCCAAGCAGTATTGACTTCGAATTTGATGCGAGACGTCTCGATGGTGTCGGATATGAATTATTGAAGACAGAGCGGGACATCCTGATGACTGAACTCAGAGGCCTTGGTGCGAATATAATGGACTGGGAGCCTGATATGATGCTAGTTACTGCCCTGGCTGGAGCGAGGGGATATTGAGGTAGATTGCATGGCTGAGGAAGGTATATCTGACACATCTCACCTGTATGACGGGAAGACTGTAAGGTCCTCTGCTCCAAGTAGGAAAAAGGCTGCTGGGAGGGTATCTCAGTCCACTGCAATCCCAAAGGACGCGGTTCCCGAAACTAAGGTGCCCACTTGGGTAGAGTCCTTTTTCGGCGGCCCACTTGTCCCCTCAGTTAGATTCCTAGCACCGAATAAGACCGTGGTACGTCTGCAAACTGCATCTGTGACTGTGCTGCTATTACTCGGTCTTGTTACATTCATGATAACCCCCTCTTCAGGGACTGCATGGTTCTGGCTCTCAAATGTCATAGGAGTGCCGTGGTTTAGCGGCATAATTCACTATCTTTTGTTGATAGGTGGAGTTGTGGTGGGGGCCTATGGAGTTCTACAACGAGATCAGCGCATGATATTGGCATCTCAAGTCGCAGTGATATTAGTCACCATAAGATTCGCAGGGAGCAAAGTAGAGTTTGCAATGGAGGCGTTGAACATCGGAAGCGAATTAGTACAGAAAATTCTGCTAATATTCTATGCCCTTTTCCTAGTCATGTACATTGAGCTCTCATCCGGCGTGATACGCTTCTCGATGCTTGATACGTCAATCAGAACCCGAGAAGTATACGTCATGGGCCAAGAGCGAATCATACAGAAGTACAACCGATCTCTCGGGACTACCCCTGCAATTGCGGGATTCGTCGCCTTGATCACACTCCTCATCAATGTCATAATCCCCGCATTCGTAGGATTATTCGATGAAGTCGCATCGAACAGGCTCAGTGAAAGTGTTGAGTTGACTAGCGTATATGGTGTAGCACTGGGAACAGCAATGGTTTTCGGCATAATAGCAATATCATTCAGCGTCAACCTTCCAGCGAGGATACAGAAATTCCAGGAAGGCCGTGCAGAATAGTCACACGGAGCTATCTTCAAACTGCTCTGACAAGGTCAAAAGATCCGCAATTACGAGTATTGCAGCGGCCTCCGCCACCGGGACGGCTCGCGGGCCGATTACTGGGTCGTGCCTCCCTGTCACCTTCAACGTCCGTTGTTCCCCGCTAGGGAGATGGAGAGTAGATTGAGGACGAGGAATACTGCTGGGAGGTTTGAAGTGTACGACCATACGAAGTGGCGCTCCTGTTGAACGACCTCCGAGAGCCCCGTCCGGAGAGTGGCCAGCAGATGGCTCAGGTGTTGGACGATCGTCTTGAAGTGTCCATGAATCGTTGTGCTCTGAGCCCTTCATCCTGGAAGCGCGGATGCCTCTGCCGAATTCCACTGCGCGTGCCCCGGGTATTGCCATCATAGCGCGTGCAAGCGCAGGTTCGATGCCATCGAACCAAGGCTCCCCCATCCCTATTGGGAGTCCGCTAACTATGCATTCGACGGATGAACCCAATGAGTCGAGTTCCTTCCTAGAGCCCTCTATCACGCTTGAAAATAAATCTGCAGCCTCCGGGTCAAGGCAATTGAGTCGTTGCATAGACTCTTTTTGGGTTTCATCGATCTGATTCAGATCAAGTAACGAACGTGATTGAGAATCGCCTACGGTGTAAAGATGGGCCCTCACGTGGATTCCTCTTTGGGACAGCAGCTGTCTAGTCTGGCTGGCTGCTGCTACCAAACCAAGAGTGAGGCGGGCAGATTGCGATCCTCCTCCTCTAAGGTCTGCAGCGCCTCCTGAGCGTTCTATCTCAACCATATCTGCATGGCCTGGACGTGGGTGATCTGGAAGAAAGCCATAGTCACTTGATTTCGCATCATTGTTTCTTGCTACGATTAATATCGGCCAACCAGTTGCTCGGCCTTCGTAGACCCCAGAAAGAATCTCGCATTGATCTGCCTCAAGGCGCCTACTCATCCCCTTTCTCCCCGGCTTTCTACGTTCCAACTCTCTTACTAGAGCGTCATTGTCTATGTTGGTTCCTGCAGGTATTCCTTCGAGAAGTGCGCCTACGGACGGGCCGTGGCTCTCCCCGAAGAGAGTTACGCGTATGTTATCGCCAAGACTCATGCCCACTGTATTCCCTCCATTTGGCAGGGATCATGAACAACTTTCGTAGTGATTGTTGGTCCGTATGCGCCTAGAACCTCAGAAAGATGATTTGTCTGATCTTGTTCATGTAACACGGCTATAGCAGGCCCAGAACCCGATATATTAGCTGTATAATTCAAAGAAAACAGCCTATCAATAATCTCAGATGCAAGTCCATCGCCCGTCGACAACGCTACTGCATCTGCATTTTCCCTCATTGCCCTCCGGATATCTCCAGACATCAAATGGTTTCTAGCCGTCTTGAATTTTGACTTATTTGGATAGAAATCCGACTTTTCAGGAGTTGATTTCCTTATCCCCCTAAGCAGTAATGTGCACATGCTCGATTCAATATCTACCAAGGCTACTGGCTCTGACGGATTTGAAGAATCGGTGCGGATGACCGCCGCCATCTTGCCTAATGCTGACCATGTATCGTCGAATGACCCAGTCATCGAACATCCTGAACGAAGTTGCATCTGAGTTGCTACCTGGATGATCTCTAAATCTGAAAGAGATATGTCGTGCATTGTTGCCGCGAATCTGACTGCACTGACTGAAGCTGCTGATGAAGACTTCAACCCCATGGACGAGGGTATATTGCTCCTTATTCCGAAAAAGAACGATTTTCCAACATCAAACCCAGTCACGTGCATGAGGGAGGGACGTAATTGTGCCAACAACATATGTGGATCTTGGTCGATATTGGGCCACGAGTCAGTCGCAAAGGCTTCGCAGGTTAATTCCAGCGGAATTGTACAGCCCCAACCACAACCGGCTGCATGGAGGATGCTGATGCCCCCATAAGCGCGTGTAGAGTCTTCAGAATTCATCTTTCATTCATCTCCCCTGCTAACTCAAGACCCATATGGCGCATACCTGAATCGCTCCGAATGAGTATCTTGTCACCTGCCTTTAGCGATGTTACGCCTACATGCCCCTCTGGTTTGACTAGACGAACTGTCTCTGCCTGCTGAACAAGTATCTGTCCAACATCGTATCCTGATGAAAAATGAATGACCAGGAATGGCCTTCTCTCGATTTTTAGACGGCCGATTGTAGCTGGGCGCAGTTTTCCTTCCGAATTTACTACAGCCACCTCATGTCCTGCTTCAAGCTCACTAAGATATCTTGTGGAGCCGTCAGCCATCAAGCAATATGCGTGTACTGCGCCAGCATTCACTCTAAACGGACGTGTTGGGACATACTCGGAGGGAATGGTCTCTCCATGTATCATGGCCATTGCATTGGCCGATGATCCAATCAACATGCCTTCCCCTAAATCGAGCCTTTCCGTCAGATCTACGCAAACTCGTTCTCCGACTCCACCAGATTGTATTGATGTCACGTCTGCAAATGAAAGACGTGCTTCTGCATGGGTTGATTCTGCATATTTCGATGGTTTCTCCCCGGCGATCTTCTTCGCGGCACTGATGATTCCTGGTTCAAATGGAACCACCATTGCATCGACCCCGTGTTGTAAGGCAAAGGCTGCGCCGTTGAGCTCGATTTCCTTCGAAATCGAAGCTGCAACCTTAGTTCCAGATCCAGATGCTGCAGCGACGATGTTCTCCAATGGTATCATTGTCCAATCAGAACATCGAACAAGTATCCATTCAACCATACCGATCAATGACTTTGCTTCTTCTTGACCTCTAAAATCATCGAGTTGCACGACTGCCACGTCACTTGAAGAGCCAGTCCAAAGTCTGCCGAACTGATCTTGGAATTCCTGATCGATTTCCTCCTCAGATTCGAGAGTCGTAATGTCCAGCCACAAATCCATGCGCCATTCACTCCAGCAATGTGGAAGCCTGATCAGCGGTTGCGCCTTCATGCACAATTGCTCTGAGAGCTTTAATCCTGTCAACTCGAT
This sequence comes from Methanobacteriota archaeon, assembly GCA_002712645.1. Classification (GTDB taxonomy): domain Archaea; phylum Thermoplasmatota; class Poseidoniia; order Poseidoniales; family Thalassarchaeaceae; genus MGIIb-N1. The sequence continues at coordinate 28,107 of PAUH01000009.1, read as the reverse complement.
TAGATGAGGAGAAGACTTGTCGGCCCATACAGACTCCAGAAGCTCCTGATGATATCGCGCTTTCTACGATTTCGAGTGTTTGGATGAACGGCTTGTTCTTGGGGCCGCCGGCGATTAATACAGGAATGGGGACTGCGGAGCAGACCTCTGCGAAGGACGCAGCGTCTCCCGTCCACGGCACCTTGGCCACATGACATCCTAATTCCCATGCCACGCGAGCTGCATGAGCAACACCATTGGTCGCATCCCCCTCACTCAACACTAAGTTTGGGCCTCTTGGGTATACCATCCCTAGAACTGGGAATGCATATTTCAATGCAGAAGTGGTGAGGGCACCTGCAGATTCCACCATCTCGTATTCTCTTTTATCTCCGAGATTTATTTGGCAAGAAAGAGCACTTGCGCCTCTCTTATGGGCCTCCTTTGCAGTTCCAACGAGCATCTTTCTATCCGAATTTTCCCCGCCGTGTATCGTAGACGCTGATACGTGCATTACGAAATTTTTCCATTGTGTCCTCGATAATTGATAGGAAATTACTCCTTTCTGGAGAACGATTGCATCGACACCTGCAGATATACAATCATCCACGGCTGAATCGATATCATTGAGACCTTCCACCGGATACGAACTTAAACCGTGATCCATGGGTACCCACACGCCTCTGCCGCCCGGCAACAGCGATGAGAGAGCGTCGTTGACGTCATCTGCCATATGGTGAACTAACAGGCCCATGCGTTTGAATCTCTGCTATTCGTCTGCAAAATCTGCAACTACCGGCGCGTGATCTGAAACCGTAAGGCCGCCTTCCCGTATTATCTCCGCCGAGATGAAGGTTTCAGAGGCTGCAGGATTGGCGAGGATGTAGTCGATTCTCCACCCTCTGTCGAGCTCTCTGGCCCGACCCCTGTTAGACCACCATGAATAGGGCCCCTTTATTGGCCCGAGATGTTTTCTGAGCAAATCTTCCCAACCGATATCGATCAGTCTATCGAACCATTGCCTCTCATGATCAAGGAATCCGGATGTCCTCTTGTTTCCTTTCGGATCCCAGATGTCGTTCTCAGTGTGGGCTATGTTCAGATCTCCACAAAGTAGGATGGGTTCCTTCGATTCGACAAATTTCCTACTCCAATCAAGCATATCTTCGAGCCACTGATCTTTGTAGTCTTGGCGCTCCTGTCTCGCAGAGCCATTTGGAAGATACATGTTAATACAACTCAGATTGCCATGCTTTGTGACCAAGACCCTACCTTCCGGGTCCCTAGTCTCGTCCAAATCGGTATCAATACCCCTTTCAATCTCTTTCATTTCGATTCTCGAGCATGACATAACTCCAGAATATCCTTTCTTGTCTGCTGGATGCCAGATTAACTCATATCCCTCTGGCTCGGACCATTCCTTTGGCATCTGTTCAGGCTGCGCCCTAACCTCTTGGAATAGCATGATGTCAGCGTCGATCTTCTCAATGAAATCATCAAGTCCCTTTCGATGAGCGGCTCGAATGCCATTCAGGTTCCACGTAACAACGCGCATAGAGATGGGCTCACTGAGACAGGTCTTTGACTTTCTCGACGAGATCTAATCTACTAATTCGCCACATTCCGAAGGGAGTGAGCATTACAGATATGAAAACAACGATGCCGACAAGTTGCGCTATGACCATGAAATCAGGGCTGACGGTCAGATAAAAGGCCCATTGTATGAATGTAGAAACTAAGGCTTGAGTGCCAATAATTGTGAATCCGGTGGCCAGGATTCCGCCAATTAGGCCAATGGCGATATGTTCGCCCAGCATCATCCCTCCAATCTTGTTGATCGGGGCACCAAGCACCCTCAGTGTCGCTATCTCCACGTCTCGTTCTGCAAGATTCATGATTAGTGTGTTGAATAAAACGACAATTGCGATTATAATTCCAAGCGCTAGGACAGAGCTGAAAATTGCCTGTTGCTGTTCAAGAAGACTCTCGAAAGTTGAAATTAAATCCTCTTTTTGGGTCACTCCGAGTGAAATTTCGCCCAATTCGCTGTCGACTTCTGCCCCTTGTGGCAGTTCAATCAAAACAGAGGTCGCCTCTATCCCTACCACGGGAACAAGATCCTGCCGATGAAGATATACGGTTCTCGATATTTCCCCCTGAGTGATTCCGGTTATCTCGATATTCATTGGAGTGGCACCGAACATGATCGTCTGGGTTTGACCGACTTGCCAATCTAAGAAGTGCTGCAGCCCCTCATCAACGAGCACTTGGACAATTTCAGAATTAGCCACAGGAAGTGATCCTTCTTTGAGATCTAAAACTATCATAGAATTGTCATTGGTTGATATTGAATCTAATCCATTGGCTGATAGGTACCTCGTATCTCCCTCCGGGTTAGCCGGGAACGCTAACTTCCACTCATAATTTGCATCCCTCTCTTCAGCCCATTCACTAACTGCTACCTCTCCCCCAAAGGAAACTACAACTTCAGCATCCCAGTTTTGATTGTCCTCGACATTGCCTACTATCGCGTCTTCCATGGTGCCCATCATCAAGGTCATACTTCCGAAAATTAGCATTGACAGGCCAACAGCGAAGAACGTGAAGGCTAGTCTGGCTGGCTTTCTTATGCTGGATCGGATTGTTAGGCCCACAGTGGAAGGGAGCCTGGAAGTTAACTTTTGTAGCATCCTGGATGACAGTCTAATCTGATGTTGCCCACGCATGATTTCTAGAGGCTGTAGTCTGGAAGCCTGAATAGCCGGGAGAATACCAGAGAACAGTACAACTAGCATGGCAATCCCGGATATCTGCAGCAAGATTGGGTTGATATCTGCAGATTCGAGAATTGGTATTCCCAACACCCCTTCATACATACCTAACATAGATGGTGCGCCGAATAATACTCCAAATATCACTCCGAAAAGACAGCCTACCAAACCGATTATTATCGGCATCAGGATATATCCTGGAATTATGACGTTTCTTGGGATTCCAAGAGTCCTCAATATTGCAATCTCTCTAGCCTGGGACTGCACCAACCTTTGAAGACTCAAGAAAATGGTTATTCCAGCGACTATTGCAATCATGGCAGTAACTGGCACATAGATATCCATTGCACTTTCGGCATCGGCACGAAGAAATTCTACTGATTCAACTCCGGAGCGGCTGTATACCAGTGAAGGAGAGTCGTGGATATCCTGTAAGATAGAGTCGATTTTATCGATGACTAAAGTGATCTCTTCGCCTTCGATATCGGTGGTCGACTGCAAGTCATATTCTGGAGTTCCGACTATGTCAATGAGGAGGAGGTTTGCTGATCCAACGCTGAGATTCGCTAACTTCTCGAGGCCCTCGGCCGTCAGGTATCCTGTAGCAAATGTTCCAGGATCGGCTGGGAATAATGACCCACTCTGAGCGTAGTATAGGTGATTTGAATGGAGTCCTATGCCGACGACACTGTAATTCATACTGCCAGATCCTGCTCCTATGGTGATGCTATCGCCGATTCTAACATCCATTCCTTCAGCTACCCTCGCATCCACAACTATCTCATCATCTGCGCTGGGCATCACTCCAGAGCAACATTCATGATCGGGGAACCAAACTCTGTCGACGTGTCCTTGATCGATTCCGTGCCACACTGCAGGGACAATGGATTCTTCGCCGTCATCGCTGATGTGGAACATGACGCCGTCTAATTTCAGACGAGGCTCGCATTCGTTCAGTGACAAATCTGAATTCGGCCATTGGGCTTCAATTTCATCACAAATCGAGTCGGGAGCGCTTCCATTCCATGTCGAGCTAGGATTTTCGACCCATATATCTGCAAGATTCACGCCCTCATCTGTATCAGCGTAGATATCTTCGTACATGCTTGAAGCGGTGTGAGCGTATGCTGCAAAGGATATGCCTGCGAAAACGCCGACCATCACCATGATCACTACTGCGAAAAGTCGAATCTTTGTACGCCACAGGCTTCGTGCCAAACGCTTTGTTAGTAATCCAAACAAGAGTCTCGCCTCATCCAACAATCTCATCAGAAATTACTTTTCCACTATCAATCCTAATTACTCTTGTAGCGAATTCGATCAATGATTCATCATGAGTCACCAGAACACAGGTTATTCGTTCCGCCTCGCATGCCTTGACAAGGACTTCCATAACCATCGATGAAGTCTTTGAATCCAGATTTCCTGTCAACTCATCTCCCAGCAGTAGCCTTGGGCTCTTGGCAAGGCTGCGGGCAATTGCGACTCTCTGTTGTTGGCCTCCGCTGATCTCTGCTGGAAATCTATCCACTTCGGCCTCTAATCCGACTATTTTGAGGAGATGTCGTGCTCGCTCCTCGTCCCTTCCACCGGCCAATTCTTGAATGAGCAAGATATTCTCAAGAACGGTTAGATCCTGTAGTAGATTGAAGAATTGGAATACATACCCAATATTGTCCCTCCTAAATCGAGTCATCTGTTCGCTAGCCTTCGCCTCAGGCCTAGAATGGGTGAAATAATCAATAGGATAGAACAAAAATCGAAGTGGTGGCATGAGGGTAAGAGGATTCCATGGAATTGAAGATATTTTTTCCCACAACTTGGGCCCCAACGCCGAGGCCTTGGGCACCTCCTTGCCCGCAAACTCGTAAGAGCCCCATGTGGGAGTGTCCAATGCAGAGAGGCAATTGAGCAAGGTGGACTTCCCTGACCCTGAAGGTCCGAGGAGTATTATTCTCTCACCTTCTTTTATTTCCAAATCGACCCCGTCTAGAGCTTTCACGGTTCCTGATGGCATGATGTAGTGTCGCTCAAGTGATTTTATCTTCACTAGGGCCATACCCAAAGGGAGTCATGGAGTGCTAATTTATTTTCGTATACAGCAGGCGACTAATTCAGAGATACTCGGTTGAAAAATGCCATAGATTCCCTGAAGAGTTCTTCTCTCCTACGTCTTTTATTTCTCCTCAGATGGAAGAACGTGAATAGGAAGACCAGCCCTATCAGAAAAGGGATTAGAACTTCTGCCTGATACCGTTCCATGAATTCGATTATTCCTCTTGCTGTGTACGCCCACGTGATGGATGCTGCAGTCCCTCCTAAGGTGCATGCAAAGAGCACCCGCTCAAATTTCATTCTCGCGACAAGTCCCAGCATCGCGCCGACTAATACCCCACTTGCCATGAAAGGGATCCAGACGAATACTATCAGGCCCCAGAAACCATACCTATCTATCCGTTTCCGATTACGTTGCGCCACATATTCGACACTGGAAAGAATATCGCCCCCAACAGTCTGAAGCAACGTCCCCGTTATTCCGGGCTGTTTGGCAACAAGTGCTTCTCCAGAGAAATTCGACCCGCCTTGCTCCACACGTCCGGCGACTGCTTGGTCTGCAAGAGTTCGCCTTAGGTTCCTGGCGCTGACTATCACCTTCCTTCCATTCAAGAGATCGGCGAGATTATGCTCTAGGCGCTCAGAAAGGCTCTCCTCGATTTCGATGAAGTTCCTTGGGAAGAAGAAGTAACTGAATCTCATCAAGGGCCTGTAAATCATCCTCACATAAACGGCCTGATTGTCTGCAGATACAAGTGTGCCTTCATCTGCCAAGTCATACTGATCTAGTAACTCGGATATTACCGGTCTCGCAGAATCTTCAATCATACCGACTATGGAAATGGAATCAAAGAATGGCCTGTAGTCGGCATCTATTACCGATGGGTCGAATCCTTCCAGAGACAGGCTCGAATCCATGACTATCGATTCTTCTGGCTTGATTTCGGCGGTGGATTGAACACGTAGTTGCAATGGCCGCATTTCACCGAATATGGCGAATTCGGACAACAAATCTCGCATCAAGATTGAGCGAACTTCTGTTAGGGTCATGATGCTCTGACTTTTCGATGTGTACGGGACGAAGACATCGATCGATATAGGGCGCTCTTGCATACGGAGACGTTCAAAATCAATCTCAATTGAGGCCTCGTCTTGAGAATGCTCGAGAATTCTGACGATCAGCCGCTCAATCTGATTTGCATCCAGAGTCTCTTCACCTTCACGATGATACATTTTGTGCATCAGGGGATACTGTATGTAGAGGAAAACGATGGACATTCCTAATGAGACAAAGGCCATCCACCAAGCGGGCACTCCGCCACTTCCTCCGGTTAACATGGCAGTTTCTCTCCCCCCAGCCCATTCGGCGGCCATCAGTAACCAACCCCATTCCCCGAGATTCTTGAGCGTCATACATGCTCGTGGGCCAGTCTCTTCTACATCGATGTCAATTACCTCTCCACTGGAGAATAGTCCTCCACGACTCTTGTGCTCCACTTCAATTCGAAATTCCTGATCGAAGATTATAGGAGAAGATTCAACGATCTTCGATAGATTATCTTCCTCTTGTGAATCAGGGGGCATCTCGTGAATTGAGACAAGCACATGTTGCTCGCCAATCATGATATTCTCGCCGTCGATTGTTACGGACAGGTCTCCTGGGCCACTCTGTAGCTCTTCAGAGAAGTTATTGCTCGAATCCAAGTAAATAACTCGCATTGCTACATCGCTATCCGGGACATTGTACGAACGTGCACGCAGGTCATGGTGGTCTTCGAAGACTGATAGCCATATCTCGCCTTGTTTATCCATACATTCCCCTCCTGTGTCCAAGGGGGTTCTGGATAAGGTCTGGTCGATGGCGACCGAATCGCCGGCTATCAAACCAGTACTTGCAACTGTGATGAGTATCACGAATAGTCCGCCGAAAACGACTCCAAAAAGAAGTACGTAATCCTCGACAGCCCAACGAAAGAATCTCGTATCTCCCAATCTTCTCTCTCTTATCGAATCGAGGTCACGATCAAGCCGTATTTTCTCGGCCTCAGTAATGATGTGGGAAACATCGCCAAGATCCACTTGGCCATCCTTGTTCAGGTCTAGTCGAGAGGACTTGTCCCCGGTCGCCACGATATCCCATACTACAGGTACTTCATCAAACCGTTGGCGGCTTTCGCTCAAATTAGCCAGTTGATTTGGTGCAGGGGACAGGATTCGAACCTGCGAAGCACTACGCACTGGGACCTAAACCCAGCCCCTTTGACCGCTCGGGAACCCCTGCTAGGGTTCCACCCCGTTGAGCGCCATATTTTACGATGCCGCGGGGGACTTACTTCTGGTGGTATGGATCTTCTTCCGTCTGAAGAGTCTACTAAGTGGTTGAGACACCGGTCCATCGACGCTATACTCCCGCCAAGGTCATAACGAAGACCATCCGCGAACGGCTATCAAGGTGTTTCTATGGCTCGAATAGGAATCTTTGGCATGGGGAACTGGGGGACGGCTCTTGCGAAGATATGGGGGGAGGACGGGCACACGGTTACCGGATGGACAATTGAGAACGATGTATATGAGTCTCTAATGATGGAATCTATAAATCACAAATATTTGCCAGATATTGAAATTCCCAATCTCCAGGCGACAATGGCTCACGAGGATATTCTTGAAAGTTCAGAGATTCTCGTTTTTGCATTGCCAAGCGGAGTTATCCTGGAAGTTATTGATCTCGTTCTACCGGGCCTCAGACCCTCGCATGTGATCTTGGATCTTGCCAAAGGCCTAGCACCCGAAGAGGCCAGTGAAGATGGAATGATATCAAATGCAATTGAACAGCGACTTCGCACAGTTAACAAGTCGAATCCTGTCTTGGTCCTAACAGGCCCTACCATAGCGCCGGAGGTTGCGAGAGGCGTAATCACAAGTGCTCTTGTAGCGTGTGATGATGATTCTGTTGCAAGCAAGATAGCACAGCGTCTTTCCACTAAGACGCTTATTCTCACATCGGCCGATGACCCTGTTGGGGCAGAGCTCTGGGGGGCGTACAAGAATACGGTTGCTCTTGCCTGCGGTCTAGTTGATGGGCTTAGAGGATCCATCGGGGGAGATAATCTGAAAGCCGCACTTGTGCAATCCGGTTTCAATGAAGGCAGATATCTTCTCTCAATGATGGGCGCAAGTCCAGATACTGCATTTGGGCCTGCTGGAATTGGGGATCTTTACGTCACTTCAACAAGCCCCAGGAGCAGAAATCGTACACTTGGCGAAATGCTCGGGAGGGGATTATCCCTGGAAGAAGCCTTGGCACAAATGACAATGGTGGCAGAGGGTGTTCGTGCAGCGCGTATGTTTTCCCAGACTGCTGAAAAGAATGATTGGGATACACCCTTCCTGGATGCTTTATGCAATTTACTTGATGGTTCAATATCTGCCGAAGAGTCGGTGAGAAGAATGGTTGAGTCAATCCAGTGACTTCATCGTCACTCACGGCCTGTTAAGACTGCTTTCCATGAGGGTCTTTTCACAGCAGTTCTGTCGTCGTTGAAGAAAGATCGGGCGTATACTGAAATGAAATCTATCACGATGACGACTGCGAAGATTATGATCAAGTATGCTAGGACCTCGTCATAGGCAAGAAAGTGTAAGGATCTATCGATGTAATACCCTATGCCTCCTGCACCTACAATTCCAATAATTGAGCCATGTCTGACATTGTATTCAAACATGAATATCGCCTGAGAAATCAAATCGTTCGCGGATTCAGGGATTACAACATGGATGGCCTTCTAAAAACGGCTCAAGCCTGCTGCATCAGCGGCTTCCATAGGGAGGCTGTTTATGCCTTCTATGGCCTCATACTGAAGTTTGCCCAGATATCCTATCGAGTATATCGTCATGGCAAATATCCCGGAAACGGTGCCGAGTCCGATGAGTATTACAAAGAATATTGCCCAGATCAGAGACGGTAAGCTTCTGAAGGCAGCCAGGATAATGCGAATGACGACAGATGTTCGAAATGTACCGACATTCCTCGCGGCTAGAAGCGCCATGGGGAGGGAGATAGTCATTGCAAGTATTGTTGATACAAAGGCTATCTGAAGAGTTTCTATCATGCCAATCCATGCTGTTGAACACGTGAAATCAACAGCTGATGAGGCAGTGCACTCCGGCCATGACCGAGGTTCAAGCACACTCCAGTCAGGTGGCCAGAGTTGCTCATGAAAAAAGCTGACTAGATTCCCGAAGCCATTCGAAAGTGTGCCCCAATCATCTACTGACCTATCCATCACGACCAATGCGAGGAATAGGAGCGCTGCAAAAATATGTCCAGGATAAATCCTTAATTTTGAGTTCATATCTTCACCTCAAGTGTCTTTGTAGAGGAGATGAATGGATTCAGCCTCCCATCGTCCATCACGACTAGTCGATCCGCCAGTTCACGTGCACGAGACACGTCGTGTTCAACGAGGATTACCGCCGCGTTATTCTCACGTGCGTATCGGACCACAGTTTCAGCAACATGCGACATGGTCTCATCATCGAGCTCACTGAGAAACTCATCAGCGAGTATTATCTTGGGTGCTTGCGCCAATGTTCTGGCTGTGGCGACTCGTCTCTGCTGGCCTCCTGAAAGTCGCTTTACAGACTCCCACATTTTCTGTTCGAGGCCCATCTCGCATATCGCATTCCTTGCGCTCTCCTTCGCTTCCTTCGAAGTGAAAATCTGCGTGGATGCGCACATGGATGCTCTAGATCCGATTAGGACGTTGTGCATGACACTGGCATGTCGGATCAAACCAAGTCTCTGAGGGATATAACCCAAATCGCCTCTTAAGGGCCTCTTTGGAAGAGACGCGCCACATACCTCTATTGTTCCTCGCAGAGGGCTAACGAGGCCTGCGATTGTTTTGAGTAGTGTTGACTTGCCTATTCCTGAAGGCCCTGCAATAGCAAGAATCTCTCCTCTTTTTATCAATAAAGACGGAATAGTTGCGAGGGGGTTGTTTTCGTCATATCCAATAGTTACGCCATCAAGCTTGACGATAACATCGCTCTCTGACCGGCTTGGCATTATTTTAGGCGCCCCTAATCCATTATTTGGATGTGGTGGGTTGCGTTGCAAGGGTGATTTGGCAATATTATTGGAGAAACGGCATAATTTCTCGAAGTATTAGACATAACGTGAAGTGTTACGGCGGGTACAATGAGTCGTGCCCAACCAACGCATTGTACTCGCAGCCGGGATTGTTGTGCTGATGATCTCTCTTTCTTTATCCCCACTCAATCACTCCGAAGATCTTCGAAAGCAGAACATTTCGATGGAACAGTTTGGTGGCGGGGGGACTTTCGAAGCGCAATGTTCGCAAAGTTCGTTTGAAGACGTATTCACATACACCTGGGCAGAATTTAATGTAACTGTGGCAGACAACTGGAGAACTGCACAGATCGATGCAATGGCATGGGTAAATGGAACGATGGCCGATGATTTCAGAACTTTCTTAGATGATCTTCTGGATGGTTTAGTACCCAGTGGCGGCGATGGCTGGCTATCATCTGACGAACGCGAAGCCGTCAGATCAGTTGCAGCGGACTGCGTCGAGTACACCATGACCCGAGTGGGCGTTAGAGACGGCGAACACCATCGTGGGGGAGCAGCCGTGGACTGGAGGAATGCTACATGGGTGGAAGATGGTGTTTCGATAGATGAATGGAATATGGTCCCGGAGAGACATGGCTCTGTGAGGGATTGTAGCAGCTTCGGAAGTAGCCAGGGGTGCTATGAGGTTCCAGTTGTTCCAAACTCAGATCGTGATTGTGACTCCGATGGTGAATTGCCTGATGAATGTAGAATTGAATTGTATCTTAGTGGAGAAGTCGATTTGCACAACATTCAGTCTCTAGAGACACTGACTCTCGCTATGAATGTCTCAAATATCTCTCGTGCTACATACACAATAAATGCGCCTTATGTAGAAGGGATGAGGCTTTCTCTGTTTGAAGAATGTGAGGGGCGTGATTTGCTTAACGGGGGCTCTCCTACACCCATTAGAGGCTCCTGCATAGGAGATGGTTCTTCTTCAGTGGTGACTGATTACAACGATCAAGGGGGCCTTACCCTACAAATCGAGCCGAGCCGGCCAAACACGTATTGGCCTTCTGGAGAGGATCTATTCTTTGACCTCACAACCATCGCTCCTCCTGTGGACGATCCTCCTTCATGGACACCAGAAGCGCCTGAAAATGGTACATTATGGGTTTACGGCGCGGTTGAGGGGGAGGTTTTTGATCCCAATGTGGTAATCGCAGATTGGAGGGAGATCGCTGGATGGTTTACCGACGATATGGCCATTTCGAAGCTAAGCATAAATTGCTACAACGACGAGGACATGGAATCCAATCTATTTGGAGAAGACAGGTCGATACGAGCGACTATCTCGGAAGATAGCGGACAATCCGAATTCAGCTGCTCAGCCGTCGATCTCTCCGGTCAGCAATCGGTGGAGAGGAGCTTTGTGGCGATGATCGGATTCACAGTGAGCAGTAATTCTTCGCAGGGTCTACCAGTCATCCATGAGACGGTGGATATGGAACTTCACGGAGTTCAACTTCCGATTACAGATGACGGAGTTCCACGGCAGATTATGTTGGAAATAGGGCTGAGCCAGAATAATGAGGAGCCCGTATACTACGAAAATGCGATCATTCTCCAGAATGGAGAACAGCAAATATTCAGTGAACCTTCCTCGAATTTAATTCCTGGCGCTGTTAATGTCTGGTTCAAGATAAGTGGTGATGGGATTCATGAACGTGTTGAGAGGAGTGGTTTGATATTCCAGAAAATTGGCGATCCTCCGATTATTTCAATCTTGGATAGCGAGTGGATAGGCACCACATGGAGCATGAATGGAATGTTCGGAGAACCAGATGGGGAGGATGTGTCATTCAGCATGCTGATTGATGGCAATACTTTGGGGAATGTCGATGCATTGGGCAACTCTTGGTCGGTGGGACCCATCGACTTCGCACTCTTTGATCCTGGGGAGCATACCGTCACAGTACGTATCTGCGATGCCTCTGGGATGTGTTCATCTGCTGATAGGAGCTTGAATTCAACTGAAGTGTTGGAAACGCCCAGGGGAACAGAGCTACCGCCCAAGACCGATCAAAATGATGCAGAGGGCCTTCTCCCATTCCCTGGATCGTCGTCCATGATTGGAATTCTTGCTGCTGCATTCATGTATGGAAGGGGAGCCCGCAGGGCATCATGACAGTGAAGGGGCGTGTCGTGTCGCTATCGCATGTTGGCGGATTACTTGCAGAATTCGAAGATAAGGCGCCTGGTCTGGGCTGGGAGGTTCGTATTGAAGGAGGTCGNACGATAGGCAGGGTCGATTCCGTTATTGGAGGCATAGAAAATGCACTCGTGCATGTTTCNCTATCAGAAAAAATAGACTCATCATCCGCGATAGGTGCCCCTATCGAAATCGGAAGAAGAAGCCGAAATGACACCAGAAAGAATAGGGATGTGTCNAAAGGAGGCCGACAGAGGAGAGATCGNCCGNGATCNAAGAATATGGGGAACNNGANATNCGGAGATAGGAAGCCTCGCAANGCCAATAGCGGCAAAATGTTGCCCACGTGGGTCTGCTCAGCATGTAGAAGTATGAATTCTAGAACTTCGAAATGTTCGAAGTGCGGAAGTCCTCGGCCGCATAAGNGTCCGAGTTCTGGAGCTGCTCANCGAAATCGTTCAGACAGGGGGAAGAGCCGGGGGNCTGCAAGTGGACGCCGTCCTAGAAATAGTCCCGTGCGNCGCGATAATAGGGACAATAATGCCCGTAATCGAAGCGATAGAAGCAGAAAAGAGGGTCATGGTGGCAAGAGAGGCCGTACTAATCGGAGACCGAGATGAACAGGAGGATTCAATCCCAATGCCCCTGTCCCCCGCTCGATGAGTGAGCCTGAGGATGTTCTCGGAAGGATNCGTGAGACTCTGAAAGAAGAAGGTCGAGAAGCAGCCATTGAAGCTATTGAAGCTGCTCTGAAGGATTATCCTGAAGATGGCTTATTGTGGCTTGAGGCTGCAGATTTACACCTCCCCCCGAGAAGTAGAGGTAGGCCAATAGACCCCGANCTCTCGCAATGTGCCAATGCGNTCAGATGTCTGCGTTCAGCAGTTACATTCAATCCTGATCTAGAAGAAGCATGGGCCCTTGGAGGGCTTATTCTTGTCGATCACCTAGGCATGATGGAGGATGCGCTAGANTGGTGGGAGGAATATCGCGTTCTAAAACCAGAATCTCCTGCTCCGATGATTGAGCAAGTCGCAATTCTTGCAAGATATGGCGAATACGCTNCCGCATCCANAATAATGGATTTGATTGAGAATCTAGATCAGGATACACTGACTAAATCCCAGAAACGTAGGACTGCAGATGTGGGNNGGAGTTTGAAAGACGCGCTTGGACTCAGGCAGAAGGACGTCTTTAGGCCTCANGANCCAAATCACCCCCGTTGGGAGAAGATTGAGAGGTATCGGAATCAGAAACCNGTATCTCAGACGTACTTTCTATTCTTTATGATTGCACCACTTGTATTCGTGCTCGGATTCATTGCTTCCGCTGCTCTTTCCCCATACGGTGCNAAGGGCCAAGTGGCCACATTTCTGGTTATCCTAACTGCATTCTTTACGATGACTCGANTGTCCGAGCCTCTTTTCAGATGGATGAACAGGAATGCNACTGANCTNGATCGCGCACTGGATATAGAAATGGCCTCCGGCAAGGTATGCATACCGGAGAATATCAGAGAAGGCAGGCTCCACAAATCGATGTTGAAATACAGGCCCCCGGCATGGATAGAACGTCATAGCAGAATCGTCGCCGAGGGGCAGCGCGTACAGCGCCGCTGGACCACGGGTTTCACATCNCAGTGATCTTATCCAACTACTTCTTTTCCAGATTGGCGTAGTAGTCCTGGGCGTACTGCCTGGCATAGTCTTCAGGATATCCTTGCCCGACCATCTGCTGCACATAGGCCTCGACTGGATCCATGTCCTCCACGCCTTGGAACGACCGTATCTCATCNCTTACTGCGGAGGAGCCCCTGCCNCTCATTGAAAGGGTGACTCCCGCTATGGCTAGGACAAGGAGAAGANCNCCTACGATCGGAATTATCAGTCCNAGACCCTGACCCTCAGTATCGCATCCATCAGCAGATGGGTCTCTTTCGCATGGNTCACTGCTTCTCTTGAGCAGATAGATGTCTTCGCTAGAGGTGGTTGTATACCTCACGCCATCGCCTTCTATGATTCGAATGTAAACCGTAGATAATACCCCGTCCGTTTCGGAATAGAGATCAGATATATCCAGAGTGATGGAGAATGAAGCCCCATCGCCAAGCAATCCTGTCTCGTTGTACTTACCGATTGACTTCTGAGTGTTTTTCGGAGTCGGCGATAGATCCAAAGTAACTGCATCGAGTGCCACTTGTATCCTTACATCCGAGTTCTCGGCGCCTGACACAACTGTACCGCTAATCGTGACTCGATCTTCAGTCTGGGAGTCGTTGGGCTTTGGAGAGCTGAAAGACACCACCGGCGGAGCGTCTCCGTAGTCTTCACCCACCACTACGAAGTACATTCTTGCCTTCGATGAGTCTTTGCCTGCCTTATCGTAAACTATGAGCTCCAGGCGGATTTGATTCTCCAAGACGCCGTCACTTGTCACGTTACGGAACGTGTAGGTGAATGCATCTCCTCCTGCCAATGCCGGAACTTCGAACAAATGCCCCTCCAAGCTAGGCTGGGAGGTTACAGGGTAGTCAAAGTAAACGCGCCACGAGTACATCTGGATGCCAGTCTCGCCCTCGGGAGCATCCGGGTCGATACTGTCAGCACCTGTGAAAGACAGAGATATATCGCCGGTAGGAGTCAGTCTGACGCGATAGACGTCCCACTCAACGCCTCCGACAGTCTTCGTTCCATCACTAGTGACAAACTCGTCCGTGAGACTGTCCTGAACCATCGAAATAGATGCGGTTGGATCGGATTCATCTGCCAATGTATCATTCGTGATCAAACGAACATAGGTCATCCGAGTATGGCCCTCTGCGTCGTGCAGATACAGAGTAAGCAGCCATTCAGCACCGAGGAAACACCCGGTGGAAGACAAAGTATCCTCAACGCAGAATGACCCGAGTGTGGGGAGGTCTGCGGATGTCTGAGAAACCCAAGAGTACTCGCCTGGGTCGACAATCTCGTTGTCCCATCCAGTTACTGAGTCTTCCCCGCCTGGCTCCAATGTCCAATCGGCTATCAGATCACTCTGCTCAGACACATAGCTGAACTGAAGTTGAGAATTTGACTTGATGTAGACTGTATTGTATGCCTTGGTTACGGTGTTGATTGAGGGTGCTTCGCCATTTATCGTTAGATCAAACGTATCCCCTGCAATTCCGAAATCAACAGGATACGGCGTTACGCTGTAACCGAGCATATTGGAAAGAAGGGGCATTGACTCGCTGCCATATGGTTCTGAGAAGCTGGGATTTTCAACATCCATGGTCGTAACAATCATGCCTCCATTGCCTCTGTTGCAGAGACTTAGCAAGGATTGTGAGCCATACTCAACACTTCCAAGAAGGCTGTGGAATGTTCCCAACGGATCAGAAATCCTGCCACCGCATGCAGAAGGAACCTGATTGGGCTGGACTTGTGATATATCCAACCCTGATCTTGCAACATACTGGCCAGCATGGACTGATTGCAAGTAGGTCAGTTCGATATTGGAAAGGAGAGGGTGATATCGGTCAATGACTCGAACGTCTTCGTAATCGAATCTGATTGACGAATTCGAGGGATCTCTCTCTTGAATATCCATTCCGAAGGGGAGATTATCTGGAACGTAATCGTTCCTGTATGGGCCCAGATGAACCTGTAAAGTACCTCCATTAACCATGAAGTCGTCTAGAACATCGTTTGTTGAAAGTCCGTCTCCGCGCAACTCATTCAATTTCTGATAGTACTCGCCGTACTCAGCGTTGTAATCAGTTTGCCATGGAAGGAGTATCTTATCGTATACTCCAGCCCAGTCCTGGGTGACATAATCTTCCCATTCACTCGTTCGGAACTGCGTGTACACCATTCCCATGGCCTCTAGATCTGACTTGACCCTCTGGAGACGATTCTGATCCGTTGGATTGGATAGGATGGCCACATCGATATGGTCCATGAAGGTGATCTCGAAGAATCGTACATTGCCGTTGTCGCTATCATCGCTGACAAGTTTGGCTGCCCAGCTTAGATTGTACTTCCTGCTGTCCTCCCATGAGTTGAACATTCCACTGGAACCTACTTCGACATTGGACCCTACGGACCAGTTAGCGAATGTGCGCTGATGAGGAACCAAGTCGAAGGGACCATTATCTGAATTTGCTTGCCATACCGTCTGACCGGTCGTCGTGTCTACAACGGTCATCGTAACCTCATAGACTCCTTCAATCACACCATTGAGTATCGGAAGCGAGTAGGTATGTGCCGATGTCGGGCTTATCGGATAGACGCACTCGTATGTGACATCGCCCACGCAATCAAGCACATTGGGTTGCAAGAGCGTTATTTCAGCACTGTCAATGCTGAATTGGACTTTGGAGAAGTTATTCGAGGGGTTTACCTCTTCGGCCAAATACCACTTCTGAGTAGGGTCATTGTTGTCAAATATCGTCCTAACATCAATTCGATACAATCCGGAGTCGAAGTCATGTGTGCCCANTGAGACGGTCATTGCCTCCTGGGAGTCGAGTCCGTTCACTGGCACCGAATAATTCCCATCATCTTCGAATGTAAATTCCTCGAATCGGATATTGTCGATGGCGAATCCGGCCAGCCCNGCATTTCCATTGACGCCGTCTCCATTGGATGTGAATCTCCATGTGAGTGTGACCTCGGCATCAGCCAGAGACGTACACTCATCCCTCCACTCTTGTGGCTCTTCAGATGTACGATTCTGTATCACGATGTGTGTAAGATCTAGAACCACGGACTTCACTATTGACTCTGAATCGAACCAAACGATGTAATTGCCTTGATCGCTCCTGTCCCCGAAATACTCGGCTTCATCGTAGTTGCCATCGTTATCGAAGTCTTCACATGCATGGAAGTTTGGATCTTCCGGGTTTGTACGCTGGACGCCATTTTCATTGAGATCGACCCATGAGCCGTAGGCTAGACCGGTGTATGACTGTCCACTCTTTGTCCAATCCACAGTAAGAGATGCTGAGTCGCGAACTGCGAGAACATTGCCGAATTGATCTTGGAGATAGTCTCCTTCTGCATAATAGTCCCATGAGGCGTAGGTGTAATCAGAATCTGTCTGAGATACAGCAACTGGCCCTACTGTGAGCGTCTCATCCCAGTTATCGCCGTATCCGATATCCGGATCTCCGAGCCAATATGCGAAATTCTTGAACACGCCCTGATTCTGNGGGAGTGCCTGNTTTGATGTTGTGGAGTCATCTAGCCTACTGCCATTTTCCTTNCCTTCCTGGTCATTATCGTCTGTCCATATGGGGTTTATACCCGAGAAATCCTCGATGGCGGTGAGATCTGGTAACGCATTGAATATCTCAGCTTCTGTAGTCCAATTCACTATCGTGTTNCCGAAATTCTGAACTCGTACATCAATCGGATATTCTGCAGAAGCGTACCTTACGCCTGGTTCAAAATCGACGAATGGATCAGCTGTGAGTCCGGGGTCGTATAGATTTCTAACAGTAGTCTGGAACTTCAATCCGTCGTTGATGGGGTCTTGATCGACGAATCCATTGAAGTTGGACAGCGTGGTACTGATGTAGTACGTCTTGTTATCGATAAAGTCNGCAGAAAGAGAAATTTCCCTTTTCTCGCCTGCAGCAAGTGGNTGGAAGCTGACTTGTTGCGACGTGGACTGCTCTTCTCCAAACGCAGTATTCCGCTTTATGACGGTTATATTGTCGAATGCGAAACCGTCGAATCCTGTATCATAGGATGTGTCGACAGTACCTACAGAGCCTAACAGCCCGCTCCTGAAGCGGAACCTGAGGTCGATGACTTCTCCAGCGTAAGGCGTAAGATCGATTGATTCCAATGTGTTGGTTATGTTGTCTTCGGATCCTCCCTCCGTGTAGTTAGTCCACTCGGTGATGAAATATGGATAAATTGCGAAGTTCTTGATCTCATATTCGGGGTCCTGGTTCAATGCTAGGAGGTTAAAGTATCGATCTTGGTCGTATCCTCCTTGGAACCACACGCGTTCCCACCCCCTTCCTTCTGAGAAGGCTTCTATCCCGCACGAGTCCTCGTACAACCAGCGTTCTTGGACCACATACGGTTCAGAGAGGAACAAGTTGGTATATGCAACACTACAAAGAATCGATGCTTCCAAGAAAGCGGCATCGGCTCCCGTNAGATCCACATTTTGTAATATGAATGCCTCGTCCATATTGTTGAAGTATCCAGAGTTATTCTCATCGGTTCCGTTGTAGTCCAGCCCCGCCCACATGTAGTTGGTTGGGTTGTGATCTGCNTCGTAAGTCGAAACATTCTCTGTTAGTGCGGTGGAGTTTCTCTCCTCATGCCACGACGTCCCGGGAGAGAAGTCGGACGTGTATGACGCTCCGACCCACGTACACGAGGAGCAGTTGGAGGACTCTATGGTACCATCGAAATCATTTGAGTAAACTACCGTATCGGATCCACCCGTGACCTCCTTTACTGAGAGATCTAGGTCGACAGACCCGCTTACGGGGTTGAGTCCGGTATTCATCAGAGTGACATTCACAAATCTTGTTCCCTCGCCTAACTGTGCTGAACCAGTCGCTGGATCGGTAGAAGCTGGTGCGATAGTCAAGCCGTCGATCGCAACGTCTTGATTGTCCAGTGTCAGTACGGATAGGAAGTCTCCCGCACCTGGCCATCCCAAGCTATCCATCCACATAGCCCCGCTTGAGAAGCGATAGGAATAGTCGCGCTGACCAATGATTATCTCCTGTGCTGTTGAGTCGTCCCCCTTGAGTTGAGCGGGTACTGCCACGGTAGGTCTTCTTCCAACATCAAAAGATATGGGTGACAGGTAACCCGTGCCCTGGGTATCTGAGAGAATGATCTCTACACTGTTGAGTTCCCTCAGGTTCTCGACTGTGGTGTAAGTCTGGTTCTTAGATGACGAATCTTGCAGCCTGGTTAATGTCAATTCAGTTGGTACGAAGAAGTCCATGTTACCATCCCCGTTCACGTCCGAGATGGTGATAGATNCGCCTTTGTAATTTCCAAGGTTGATGTAATTTCGAGTGTCCCAATTCGAGTTTACGCCGCTCCTGGTTGCGTAACTTACTCTGCCCTCTATCCCGTCTACTGCGGCAACCATGTCGATTACTCCGTCTCCATCGGTATCTTCTACATCGATCTGAAGTTCATATCCGTGCTCTGCGTCAAGTGTGAAATCATGAATTTGTGCTGCTGCGGATCCTCCGACATTTGGATCAGCATAAAGCCCCGTTACACAGTCAAACTCGATTACAGTCATGTTGTCATAGTTACCGACGGAGTAACCTGCGCCAGGGTTGAACCTAGGCGTTCGGAGGACCCAGAGATCCAGATCNTCGCACTCGCCCGGGAGTGTGGCTCCTGTGAATGGATCNTCGGCTAGATCTTCGCCCCATTGGCCGAGTTCTATGTAGCTATAATGCCCATACGTGGGGGCTGGCACAATTATTGTCTGGTCTGCCTGGGGGCCTGGATCTGGGCCCTTGAAGACCTCGAGGTATGTCTGTCCGCCATCGGGCGTCATTGTTGCCAGTATGATGTCGGCATCGCCATCGTCATCAATGTCCCCTACATCCATGCCTTGGCTGAATGGATGGGTTGGAATCTCGATGATATCCCGGCTCCATTGGTGGGTGTTCATATTGCACTCGCCCCACAGCACGGTGAGGTTCGCTGGACGAACGAATGTCTCCCCGACGAATCTTACGTTCTCTTGGTAGTAGACGATATCCGGCATCTGATCGCCATCTATGTCCGCTATCTCTATCTGTTGACTGTTTGCGGTCTGGAAGATACTCTGTCGCTGAGAGTCTCCTACGCCTCCTGCGATGAATATATCCTGTCTGTCAGGGAAGCCTCCTGCACCGTCATTGAACATCGATGTGAGGTAGAAACCCATGCTGCTCGATGCGGCGATGTCGTTGTCCCCATCACAGTCGAGATCGCCTGTTGCTACGAAATGGGGGTCTCTTTGCACGGCGTATTGGGTGATCTGCGAAGCGCTTGCAGCTGGTACGAAAGAAATCAGGGTCATGGAGACCATCATCACTACAAGAGTGATTGCCTTAGCCCTCCTGTTCTCAGTTCTTTTCACGTTGGCTCCGCTGCGCATAGCAGCGCGGAGATACAGGGCTCTCTTATTGTTTACCGAAAGTTGGGCAGCGAAAATTGTCGGATTCATTCCCTGTAGACTTGTATCCAAGATGGGGAAGGAGAGTACTCCTCGCCCTGTTCTGTAAGAATTTTATCTACTTTCCCTGCAACCCACAAACGCTTGAGTGCGATTGTCACTGCAATGTCGTCGAGACTTGTTCTTTCCGAAAGAATGCTGGCTATGGTTTCGGGTAGCATGGATGAAATTCCATGCTCCGTGACTACGATGGCGAGTACCAATCTGAGCCATTCTTCCGTGAGCGGGTCATTAGATATGGAATCAGGAGGGATTTCTGGCTCGGGCATCTCTGATATGAATGAACGGAGCTCCTCCTCATCCAGAGGCGGCGGCTTATTCGATTCTAAATTCTCGGAAGGGTCGAATGAGCCTATCTCTCGTATGACTGCAGGGATCTTAGANGGATCGGGNGTTGGCCCGGGGAGCACTGATGGTCCTTCAGAGGGGTTCTCATCGTTCGATTCCTGACCTTGTTGGCTCACCTCCATCATCCAGCCGCAATCCCCCTCAAGGCCTATCTGCTCGGCGAAATGTTTCACCCAAGCTTCAGGGCCCTCGATTACTGTAACTATGTCATTCGGCTCATGTCTGAAAGAAAATCTCATTTTTACCATACAACAACACCCCTCAATCAGCGAGTCCCCTCAGAACAGTCTGAAGAATACCCCCATTACGGTAGTACTCCACCTCGACAGGAGTGTCGAGCCTGACTACTGCCTCAAAGTGTATTGTTGAACCATCTTCTTTTCTAGCCTCAATAGGGATATTCTGACCTGGCTCGAGGGCTATGTCTGCGGGTATGTCAAATGACTCAGTGCCGTCGAGGCCCAGTGAATTGGCATCATCCCCCTCTNCGAATGTCAGAGGCAGGATACCCATTCCGACGAGGTTTGAACGATGAATCCGTTCAAAGGAAGTTGCGATTACAGCCCTGACTCCAAGTAGTAATGGGCCCTTAGCAGCCCAATCCCTGCTGCTTCCCGTACCATATTGGCTGCCTGCAATTACGATAAGTGGGGTGCCCTCATCCCGATATCTCCTGCTTGCCTCGAATATGGAAACAACATCTCCGGAAGTCATGTGGGTGGTAAATCCGCCAGTTGTTTCTGGTGCTAGCATGTTTCGAATACGCACATTTGCAAATGTGCCCCTCATCATGACCTCGTGGTTGCCTCTCCTGCTGCCATAGGAGTTGAAGTCTCGAGGGGATATGCCCTTATCTGTCAAATACAAGCCGGCTGAAGAAGACGATGAGAATGCTCCAGCGGGACTGATGTGGTCCGTTGTAACGCTGTCATCAAGCATCAGCAATGCTCTTGCACCTATTATCGGATCTATCGGTTCGATATTTCTGGGAATGCCGCTCAGGAATGTTGGGCGCCTTACGTAGGTCGAATCTGGATCCCAATCGTAAAGCTGCGATGTCGTCGCTGGTATAGACTCCCATCTGGGCTCGCTGAGTACGTCCGCATATCTGTCCCTGTACATCTCGGGAGTTATTGCCTCTGAGACTACGGCGCTTATCTCAGCATCTGATGGCCATAAGTCGGACAGCATTATTGCATTTCCTTCTGAATCATGNCCCATTGGGTCCGTGGAGAAATCGAAATCAAGATGCCCCGCTATGGCATAAGCAACGACCAGCGGGGGACTTGCGAGATAGTTTGCCTTAACNTTGGCATGGACNCGTCCCTCGAAGTTCCTATTTCCAGATAGCACGCTACCAACTACAAGATCGGCCGAATCTATGGCGGATTCAATATCGTCATCTAATGGGCCTGAGTTNCCTATGCATGTCGTACAGCCATATCCGACAGTATTGAATCCCAAGATGCTGAGGTCTCCGTCAAGATTCGCGGCCTCGAGGTACTCAGTAACAACTCTTGATCCAGGAGCAAGGCTCGGTTTGACCCATGGTTTGATGGATAATCCTGCTTTTACCGCGTTCTTAGCAAGAAGACCAGCAGCAACCATCACAGAGGGATTGCTGGTGTTCGTGCAGCTGGTGATGGCTGCTATGACTACTGAGCCATGGCTCAACTCTCCGCTTCTATCTGAGAGATCCTGAGTTGCGCATACATCGCTCTGATCAACACCATGCCCCGAGTGGCCCACGGGGGCAGTGAGAGAATCTCTCCAGTGTTCCCTCATTCTCGAAAGTGCAACACGATCTTGAGGCCTCTTTGGCCCTGCCAATGAAGATTCAACAGAGGAAAGATCGAGTTTCAGAGTGGAAGTGAATAGCGGCGGCGAGTCCGATTCGGTTCTGAAGAGGCGATTCGCTCGAAGATACCTCTCGATATCATCCACCATTGATTGCTCACGCCCTGAATTTTTCAGATAATTCATGGTGGTCGAATCGGCGGGGAAGAATCCGCATGTTGCACCGTACTCGGGAGCCATGTTAGCAATTGTAGCCCTGTCCGGAAGACTGAGTGCGTCAAGACCTTCGCCATAGAATTCCACGAAGCGCCCAACTACTCCGTGCTCCCTCAACATCTCTACAATCCGCAGGGCCATGTCTGTTGCAGTTACCCCTGGACTTAGTGAACCGGTCAGCTCCATACCAACCACTTCTGGTAGGAGCATGTAGATCGGCTGCCCGAGCATGACCGCCTCTGCCTCTATTCCTCCGACACCCCATCCAAGTACCCCGAGTCCGTTTATCATCGTGGTATGGCTGTCGGTGCCGACTAGCGAATCCGGCAACCATAGGCCTTCTTCCTCTCGAGCGACGGTTGCAATCCATTCAAGATTTACTTGGTGTACAATGCCACGTCCAGGAGGTACTGCTCTGAAGTTGTCGAATGATGACTGACCCCACTTCAAGAAAGAGTAGCGCTCCATATTTCTGAGATACTCAAACTCAAGATTGAGTTCAAGTGCATCAGGTATTAATCCGGAAGCATCGACTTGGATGCTGTGATCTATGACTAGATCGACTGGAACTTGCGGGTTTACTTTGGAAGGGTCTCCGCCCATCTCAACGATTGCATCCCTCATGGCGGCTATGTCGACAACCGCGGGAACGCCTGTAAAGTCCTGCAGAAGGACACGACTTGGGCGGTAGGGGATTTCGGCTCTATCGCCCCCCGGCTTCCATGAAGCGATCCTCAGTACGTCATCTTCGGTTATCAGATGGCCATCGCATCTTCTGAGTGCTGCCTCTAGTAAGATTCGTATTGTGTATGGCATATCTTGGATACTGCAAGAGCCATTCTCCTCCAGCGATTCTATCGAAACAAACCTTCCTTCAGAGCCATCTGAGGTCTCGAATGACCTAAGTGCATCGAACGGTATCCCGTGGACCATCGAAGAGGGCCCTTTGACTAAAGCAATTGAAGATGCCGACTCAGACACATGTTCATTGTAAGACTGCGGATATCAAAACAACTGGATTGACTGGACGGTCTGCAGGGTCATTCCCACTTCCGTCGTGGGTTGGAACCTCGCTTATACTGGTGACAACGTCACAGCCAGACACTATCGAGCCGAAAACCGTGTGCTTGCCATCTAACCAGTCTGGCGCACTATCCTCGGGGATAAGGAAGAATTGGCTTCCTCCCGTATTCGCTTGCGAGGTCTTGGCCATCGATATGGTGCATGACTCGTGCAAGAGCCCATTATCCGCCTCATCGGGAAGAGTGTAACTGGTAGGGGAGCAATCTTGCGAAGAAGTCGCCGGTTGCCCGTTACAATACCCGTAGAAGCCGGAGGCATACCCCCCAGTTCCGTCGGAATTTTGGAAATCGCCACCTTGTATCATGAAATTATCAATCACCCTGTGAAATGAGGTGCCATCGTACATCCCACTCTCAACATGTTCCATGAAACTGCGAACGTGATCAGGGGCATCATCGGGGTAAAGCTGAATCTCGATATCGTCAGTGACTTGCTGGGCCCCCTGGTGAGGGTAATAACTGACTGTCATGATGACAGTGTCCCCCTCGGCGGCTGTATTCGAGTCCCCTTCACCGATATTGCCGATGATTTCCCTGCCTTGTCCGAATATCGCCAAGATGATTATTCCGGAGACGAACATCGCCAGGAGTCCAAATGGGGTCGGTTCGCCGTTGGCGAACATGGAAAATCCACGACCGACGTATATTCCTGACTCGTCCATCATCGACATCAGGCTATTCAATTGCCTTCTTGTCTCTTTATTTCCCGAATCAAGCCTCTGTGCTCTTTCAAGATTCTTCCTAGCATCTTTCCATGCTTGGCGTCGTATGGACTCATCCGCCTGACCCCTCGACATGTGGACTATGCCTGCTGTTCTGATAAGCAAGACCTGATCGTCTTTTTTCAAATCGTCATCCCAAGCATCTCTCAACAGATTCAGGGCTAGATCGTAGTCTCCGGCTTCTGATGCTGTATTCGCTTTACTCGCGGCGTCCTTGACCTTAGAGCGGGCTGGCATGGGCTTAGCGAGGAGGTGTTTACTGAAAACTTGACGGGTCAATCGATGAATGGGTTTTGCATGCATTTGAGGGCCGCATGGAATTTGAAAGTTTGACAGGCGGGACGCGAATGTCTAAGTTCGTCACTCCTCAGCGAGGGCCGCTCGTATGCTGTGCGTGCGATTGCAAAGGTGTGTATTCCGGACATGGGCGCTACAGTAAACGACTTCGTAATCAACGTCGCAACGGCCAATGGGACAGGTTCCCAGTCATCCAATTTGATACTGCTTAATGCATTATTCGAGATGGGTGTTCCCGTTAGCGGAAAGAATCTCTTCCCCAGCAATATCTCGGGCCTCCCGACATGGTTCATCATTCGTGCCTCCGACAACGGGTATCAGGCACCGGGGGATAGGACCAATATCCAGATCTTGATGAATCCTGATACCTGGTTCAAGGATATAGAGAAGATTGAGTCTGGTACAGTCATAATTTACAACGAAAACGTGAAGATGCCTGTTGAAAGAGAAGATTGTCTGGTATTTGGACTCCCAATGACCAAACTCGCACGTAGCATTAACCCCAAAATGGCTAAGATGATTGCAAATATGTACTATGTTGGCGTGATTCAACACCTAATCGGCATTGAACAGGGTGCTCTGGAGCGTGCTGTGAACAGGCAGTTCAAGGGCAAGTCATCGGCAGTTGAGGTAAATCTCAGAGCCATAGAAGAAGGGCGTGCCATGGCTGCTGAAGAGATTGAATGGGAGAGCCCTCATGTCGTGGAGGCACGGGAGAAAGACGAGAATGCCTTCCTTGTGGATGGCAATGAGGCCGTAGCGCTCGGATCCATATATGGCGGCATAAACATGCTATCTTGGTACCCNATCACACCNTCATCTTCGGTGGCNGAGGGAATCATTCAATGGTTGCCCGAATTAAGNGATACNAGCGATGGAGAGNCTACCTGCGCCGTNGTNCAGGCNGAGGACGAGCTTGCAGCTGCAGGNATGGTTCTTGGNGCAGGATGGGCCGGGGGGAGAGGCATGACCTGCACCTCCGGACCGGGNATCTCCCTGATGTCTGAATTCATCGGCTTGGCNTATTTCGCAGAGGTNCCCGGAGTCATTTGGGANGTGAACAGGGTCGGNCCCTCCACGGGNCTCCCGACACGCACCCAGCAGGGCGANCTTAATCTCCTGAGAGAAGCAAGTCACGGAGATACCGAGCATATCGTTCTCATACCTGGAACNGTGGAAGAATGCTTCGAATACGGTTGGAGGGCTTTCGAATATGCCGAGCGTTATCAGACTCTGGTGTTCGGTTTCTCGGACCTTGACCTCGGAATGAACAACTGGGTATGCACCGGTTTCGAGTATCCGTCAGAAGAGATCGATCGCGGCAAGGTCCTACGTACAGCAGAGCAAGTTTCNGCGATNGAAAACTACGGCCGGTACAGAGATGTCGACGGCGACGGGGTCCCATACAGAACTCTNCCNGGNTCGGGNCTNGANCCNATCCTATACCGNGGGACAGGTCATGACGAAGACGGAATCTACAGCGAGGAGCCGGATGTTTACAGGAAGTTGATGATGCGCTTGAAGAGGAAGATCGATAATTCNAGAGCGGATCTTCCAGCNCCCGTNATNAGGGAAGAGGAANANCAGGANGTNGGCATCATCTACATGGGGTCAATGGAGAACACGATTCANGAGATTGATGATATGATTGAGNAGACCGGNTTGAAGGTGAGTCAATGTCGCATTCGCGCCATGCCTATCCACCCAGATGTCGANNGTTTCATCGAGAGGCATGAAAGGGTCATTGTNCTCGAGATTAATCGAGATGGGCAATTGTACGGGGTCTTGAGNAAGGAGCTTCCCAACGATTTNGCCTCAAGGATATCCAGCGTTGCATACTCGGACGGNATGCCTCCGCGNGCAAGGATATATGCGGATATGATTCTGGAGACCCTTGNAGAGGTGAAGCCATGAGGCCCGTGAAACTGAATGTCATTGATCTTCCGAAAAGCGACTACACTGGAGGTCCTTCCTCCCTCTGCCCNGGCTGCGGTCACGANCAAATCTCAGGNGTNATAATCCANGCCTGCTGGGAGAATGGTATCGACCCGAGNAGAATNGCGAAGATGAGCGGCATAGGCTGCTCTTCGAAAACCCCTGCCTACTTCCTCGGGAAGTCGCATGGTTTCAACACNGTCCATGGTCGGATGCCCTCGGTCACAACTGGTGCGAATATGGTCAACAAGGATCTCGTGTATCTNGGGGTATCGGGCGACGGCGACTCGGCCAGCATAGGCATCGGNCAGTTCATCCATGCGATAAGGAGGAATCTGAACATGGTGTACATCATCGAGAACAACGGGGTCTATGGGCTGACCAAGGGNCAGTACTCCGCGACCGTTCAGAAGGGNTCGAAGAAGCGCAAGGGTGCNCCGAACGAGCAGCCCCCNATCGATATGTGCAANCTCGCCATCAATCTCGGATGCGGATTCGTCGCNCGGTCCTTCTCCGGTGCGAAGAAGCAGCTGACNGCCCTGATGAAGGCNGCNCTGAGNCACAGNGGGATGGCNGTAATCGACGTGATCTCCCCNTGCGTGACCTTCGCCAATAACGACGAGTCCTACAGCTCNTACGGNTANGTGAANGANCACGGCGAGGAACTCCANGGTATCGACTACATCCACCACTTCCAGCCTCTCAACGAGGTGGATATCCCNGAGGGAGGGTATGANGACGTGCAACTCTTCGACGGGAGCGTNCTCCGACTCGAGACGCTNTCCTCGGAATANGACCACACNNACCCGACTGCGGCAATCGCAGCCCTCCACNACGCTGAGGTCGACAAGAAGCANGTGACGGGNCTTCTCCACCATAACACCGAGATGCCGACGGCCGACGAGGATCAGGGTCTCGTGGACANCCCCCTGTGNGACCTTCCGCCGGANATGCTGAGGCCGNATCGGGAGAAGCATGANGAAATCATGGCTCGCTTCAGGGCATGATATNNCCNTTAGACCATCATGGGTTCGTTGAAATACAAAACCGCTCACCGCAGGTNCGAAGTCCCGTAGTGTAGTGGTCCATCATATGGCACTCTGGATGCCATGACCCTGGTTCGAATCCGGGCGGGACTACCAATTACGATTGGAATTTTACTCGCCTGGGAGTCTGATGAAGGGCAATTCAGTGGAAGTCGCGGCCTCCATGGTGTCGACCGATATCAAGGGAGTCAGCTTACCGTTGAAGACACCGGAGGCGCCGACATGGAGGGAGAATTTGATCGCCATCTCCTCGGATGGGACGTTGATGATCATCATGAAGTCCATTTCCCCATAGCACCAGTAGTATGCCTCGAGGGAGCCCCCCATGGATGCAGCGGCTTTCTCAGCCTCCTCTTCCCTTGCTTTGCCCC
>PAUH01000008.1 GCA_002712645.1 Methanobacteriota archaeon | reverse complement strand
AAGGGCACTGGAGCTTCCCAAAGGGACACGTCGAGACAGGAGAAGACCATCATTCTACTGCTAGACGCGAGTTGTTGGAAGAAACTGGGATTGAGGAAATCCGCATTATCCCGTCATGGACCGAGCGAACCGAGTATTCCTATTCAAGAAAGGGCTCTGTAAATCGGAAGCAGGTCTACTGGTATCTCGCCATAACTGATGAATTCCAAGTAAAACTGTCCCACGAGCACACCAATTTTCTATGGCTAGATCTTGAAAGTGCGATTGATCAATTGACGTTTGAGCAGGAAAAGATCGTACTTTCAAATGCTAGAAAGGCGCTTGAAAAGTCGAGAATCGACTAAACCCTTTTTCCCAATGGAGTCCAAAGGGTTTCATCTTCACCCATCTTTGCCGTGAGCCACCGGCCGAGTACAAAACAGTGATCTGAGAGCCTGTTAAGGTAGCTAATTATCTCCGGTCTGATTTCCCCTCGAAGTTTGCAGGCCTCTCTTTCCGCTCTTCGAACGATCGTACGAGCCATATGCAAATACGCTACTGCAGGACTACCAGTTGGAAGTATGAACGATTGTAAAGGCTCCACGTCCTCCAACATAGAATCCATTTCCTCTACCAGTCGAACCCCTGCATCAGCACCAATAATCGACATCTGCTCCGGGACGCCGCCAGGAGGGCAGGCACATTCGGCCCCCACGTCAAACAACTCCTGTTGTATCCTACCGAGCATTTCGTCAGCGCTTTCATACACCAGGACAAGCGCAGACATCAAGCCGCCATCTGGCGCATGGGTGGGTGCCCTGTCAAGCTCCATACGGACGACACCAATGGAGGAATTTGCCTCATCAATCGTTCCGTAAATCGCCACTCTAGGATCTTCTTTTCCAACCCGGGTACCATCGACGAGAGAGGTTTCACCACCATCTCCGCCACCAGTGTGGACCTTCGTGATACGAACCATGCTATGACGGAAACAACTCTCACATATCAGCAGTCGGTTCAGACCACTTAGATTCTGAAACCGAGTTCAAGGCAGAGTCTATCGCGTCGATCCACGCAGAATCAACGACGTCCCAGCCCCCAAATTCTTCGAGATACTTCTCACTATTCTTCGCAGACTCTTCTTGTCCAAGATGAATGTAAATACGGATTAAGGCCGCATGGCTCATCGCCCCAAGCCATTCTTCATCTGCATCCCAAGATCTCTCGAAACACGATATGGCTCCAGACGGTCCTTCAAGCAAACCGCGTTGGATTTGTCTGAGCCCAGCTTTGGACCAACTCAGTCCGGGCACGCCTATGATCAACCCTCTGAAAACAAGATAGATTTCCATTAAGATCAATGCTGATACCAGGATGAATGAACTGATGTGCTCGTATGTACCGCCTTCATCCCACCAGCCCACCAGGAGTGCAGCACTACCTGCGCAGAGCATTCCTCCTGCGAAAGGAGCCACAATTACATCACGCATCGTCCTAGTCATATCCCACGACCCCTTTACCGTTCCAAGGACTCCAAGACCGAGCGCGAAATACATCGGCACTGTTTCACTGGTCTCTCTTGGACCCTGTTCTGAAATAATCAAAACACTGCCTGCCAATAGTACCAGGTATGCGTATCTTCTGGAAATTTCAGGAAAAGGCTGGTGCAAAGAAAGCCAAAAACACGATCCACCTATGCCTAAGAAAAGAAATATCCACCCCATCATGACCCTTCACCTTTCCAACCCGGCATCCAAAATCTCTCATTATCAAGCCATTCCGACCATTCAGAGTCATTAGCTCTAATCAATCTCAACGCACGGCGATCAAGTCCCTGTTTCAAGGACCCCTCGACCTCCATGCGCTTCCAGGCGTCGCCCCATTCGACTTGTAATTCCCGGACAAGCCGTTGCCCTTCTTCTCGATTATCGAAACAACGCTCGCAAAGTTCACGCAACTCTTGAAGCCATATTCGCGTGCCTAAGATGTGTGGCTCATTACCGATATCACTGCTCGATTTTTGCCAGAACCTCCACTTCCAACCCATATCTGCCAATCCNCCGTCATNACAAATGGCTATAGTCGCTTGTTGTAANGTGTATACCATGGGACGAGTCGTTGTCCATCTTCACGGGCGTGCTAAGAATGCATCTTTCCGAGCCTCGATATCCGAATATGCCAACCGCCTATCCTCTTCCGGGGTGTCGCTTGTTGAGCATAGAAATAAAACCGATCCGAAGACGTATCTCAAAGAAATTTCAGATAAGTACCCAGGACATGGCATAATACTGCTTCAAGAAAGTGGCGAAGAGCTAGACAGTATCCAGTATTCTGAGTGCCTCAAAAGATGGTCTATGCAAAGGAACGACACTCATCTAGTGGTCGGCCCCCCAGGGGGTTTCGCCTTGATGGGAATNGAGTATGAGTCTCTGTCATTGGGCAAAATAACTCTGCCTCATGAACTCGCCGCAGTCGTTTTGTTAGAGCAATTATATCGCGCATCCACCATAATCAAAGGGTTACCATACCACCGCCCATGAACAAGTCGCTTCAGAAGTTTGATTCANCCGACACGATCTCTGAAATTTTATTTTCAGAATCAACAAGTACGATTCTCGGAGCATGCGCGCCGACAAACTCTTCCTCGACTCCCACATAGGATAGTATGATGACGACATCTCCCGGTTGAACTAAATGGGCTGCAGCACCATTAATGCAAATCTCTCGAGAACCTCTTGGCGCCTTTATCGCATAAGTTTCCAGACGAGCACCATTAGTAACGTCCAGTATCGCGACCTTTTCCCATTCACATATCCCCGAGGCATCCAGAAGATCTTCATCGATTGATATCGAACCAACATAATCCAAGTCGGCCTGTGTAACCGTGGCCCGGTGAATCTTGCCACTCAATAGCGTCCTCCTACCCCCTGGCACAAAAACACCCTTACATCGCTAAGATATGAACGCGTTTATTCAGAGATGATACTCTGATGCCACCCATGATACTCATTCCGCCCCCTTTCGGGTACGATTGAAATATGTGTCTACACCAACCCAGCACCCGGTGTTAGCATGATTGCAGATCTCACAAAGAGAAACAGGACCACAAAATCTCTACTTCTGGTGGTTTTGATGGTGGTTAGCGTACAGATGCCGATGATNGCNGTTGGAGACCANCCAGGCTCATTTGAAAATGGAAATGGGGGCACTCCGACTCAACAGCAGATCCAATCATCAGATGTTGACACCTCTTCACCCCCAGCACTTCACCACATGCTTCTGCCGGATCATCCCGCTTTCCAAGATATGTCTTGGTCAGACCCGGGCATACTCTACGGGCAAATCACAGATACGTCGTTCCTCGAGGGAGGATATCGATTCATGGTCGAAGAGACAGAAACAGAAGACCACGACAACGACGGCATAAACGATCTGGACGACCTTGACGATGACAATGATGGCATATCCGATCTAATCGAGCGATTCGATGGGTGCTACGGAACAGATCCTTTCGACCATGACAACGATGGTATTCAGGACGAATTTGACTTCGACGATGACAATGACGGGATCCTCGAGGGGCCGATTGACTACTCCCAAGGCACAGACCCATGGAATGTCACTTCCGATCGNTACGTTGACCCAAGCGTCCTACATCCTTGGACAGGTCTCGCNCTCGGGTCTGGTTACCTAGTTGACCAGAACCCACTAGATCACGANAATGATGGAATCACTGACGAAGACATCGATGGCCCGGGCAAGGGGTCCTATGACGAGGATGACGACAATGATGCCCGTATCGATCAATTCGTGTGGCCTTGTGACTTCGACGGCGACGGCCTTCAAGATTATTGGGATGCAGATGATGACAATGACGGGGTCATCGATCTATGGGACGCCCATCCGTGGGATGCGAGCGAGANGTCCAACATCACGATGACAGCCACTAATTGGAGTGCTGCTATATCGTGGGCTTCTAGCAAGACACACCAGGTTTCAATTACCGCTGCAGGCTATTCTGAAACAGATCTTCAGATCGAGGTAGGAGATACAGTCACCTGGACAAATGACGATACAGAAAATCATTCTGCAGTCGCCGCCGATGGGTCTTTCGACAGCGGGACATTGACCACAGGCCAATCATTCAGTCATTCATTCGATTCGGAAGGAACTTGGAGATACGCGGATACCATTCTAGGAGGAGTAGGCGATGGAACCATCACAGTTTTCGCTGCCACTGGAGCTCCATTCCCCGATGTATTCAACCTTGACTTTGACACCTACGGAAAAGAAAAGCTTGATTTTGCATTCAAGGAACAGAACCTGTGGCACCCTCGAAATCCCTCGTTCAATGAGATCGTGGATGGGGATTTAGATGGCGACGGCCTCCCCAATTTCATCGATCCAGATAACGANAATGATGGTACACCAGACTCTGCAGATACTGATGACGACAATGACGGGCTTCTTGATATGTGGGACATTGATGATGACAATGATGGCATACCAGACAACTGTCTAAATGTTCTAACCGACCTTTCCCAGTATCTTGACGGATTCAGTGACTGGTTTGGTCAAGTCCCGGGTGTAGACTGTGAAATTGATTATGATAGAGATGCTGACGATGATGCATATCGAGCTATAGACGCAGACTATGACCTTGTCTGGGATTGGAAAGACACGGATCTCGGAGCTGCTGACCCTGCAGACAACCTCCTCGGTAATCCGGGAGTCGATCTGGCCGATATCCCCTATGATTTAGACAATGACGGAATCCCAAATCAAGACGATCCCTATCCAATGGTCCCCACTTCAACACTAGATTCCTGGAATTGCGAAACTCTTCAGAATCCAAACCCAATTAATCCAGATCCACGATGCCTTACAGAAAGAAAATCCCACACCGGGAATAATGACTGGGATGGCGACGGCTTCTCAAATTGGGAAGATGTTGATGACGATAACGACGGCGTTCTAGACTGGCTAGACATCGATGAGAATTGCGATTTAGATGACGACAATGACCTGCACTTGTTGAATGGATCAAGATACAGAGACGACGGTCTGAATTATATTGACACAGATATCGATGGCGATGGTCTGTCCAATGATGAGGATTGGGATGACGACAACGATGGTATTTCCGATTTGTACGATCCCGATGATGGCAATTGTGGGATCGTCGACAACGACAACACCGATCAGTTCGACAATTCGTATTCTCATCAAGACGGAGACGCCATAGATGGCTCTGCAGATAGTGGCCTATACACTGGAACAGGCACTCTTCATTGGGATATGTTTTGGCATTTCAGCCCATTTTTTGAAGAGCATGGATTCGTCCTTCCATACAACGGCTACCAAGACGATTTCACATTAGGTCCGCCTACAATTGTATCTAATGGCAATGTTCCAGAAATGTACTGGCATGTGATGATGAAATGGAGCCCCTGGAATGGCAATAACTACTTCGACATAGATATGGATGGTGACTCACTCATCAATGGCGTCGATGTCGATATGGATGCCGATGGCGTGCCTAATTGGTGGGATCGCGATGAGGGATCAGACGGTCGTTACGATGTCAACGACCCTGCATATGGCGGCTCTCTAGACGACGGTGAATGTGACATATCGATGGCATTCCTGCTAGGGCTATCCGCGGGCCCAACTGCCTGCGGTCTCGCCCTCGCATGGCTCTACGGATTCCCTCTAGCAGACGCTAGCTCGGCAAATGGAGTCCCATTCACCCTGCCTTATTCATCAAGGCCAGACCCCCTCTACACTGACGGCCCGTATGGTGGTGAGAATTCAGCTGGAATAAACGACTTCACTTGTGAACAGAACTGCTTCCACTTTGATTTCCTCGGCAATCAAGACGCCGGCCCCTCTGCTGCTGTTGGATTCGATAAAATGATCAATAACAGAGATTTGTGGACGGCCTACGTAGGCATCAACTTCGGATTCTTCCAGTGGGTTGCAGATCCTAATGGTAATCTGTTCCCGGATGAAGTAGCCGACCTTCTAGATAACAATGTGGACCCAGACGATGACTGTGGCGCCCCGGTAACTGGAACTTTGAATCCATCTTGTATGGCGAACGACACTGCTGATTTAGATGATGACTTCGATGGTGTTTACGATCACTGGGATGTTGATGACGACAACAACGGTGTATGGGATTTCTTTGAGATCGATGTAAATGACGACCTTGATGATGACTCTAACACAGAGCCGCCGGGGAACTTCTTCACAGGATACAATTGCGATGACCATGATGATGATGGTACAGATACAGATCCCGACGGAGATGGTTGGTATCAGTCAGTCTGGGACAGAGGTAGGCTAGGACAGGGTCTGTTATTCCCCCAGTACTATGACGTGGATAATGACAATGATGGGGTTCCTGATGGCGAAGATCCAGATGACGATAATAATGGAGTATTGGATACGGATCAAGAGTTGATATGCTTCAGAGGCGAAGAACAAAGCCCGTGGGACCACGACAATGATGGCATTCCCGACTGGGCAGATACTGATTGGGACGGAGATGGGATATCCAATACAATAGAGCAAGCAGGGGGAGGGGCCTCCCATCCTGTNGCCCCATGGGACCACGACAATGACGGTCTTCGTGACGACATAGATCCTGACGATGATGAAGATGGAATGAACGATGAAGACGAAGTCATGCTTTGGCCGAGTAGATACGGATCCAATTCGACTAATCCATGGGACCACGATGATTACGGCACTGGTGCTGGTATGCATAATCCGACGAACGCATCTACTGGGCCCGACAGCCTCGATGAAGACGATGACACGGACGGCATTCCAGATGTTGATTGGGACCATCTCGAAGAGGGTGCTACATGCACAGACTCTAGCGGGGCAGAGTATCCTGCCAGCGACTGGGACAATGACAATGATTGCATCCTAGACGCTGATGACAAACCACCTACCCGCATTACTTTGAACCCCATACAGACTGTTTGGCTAGACGCGCAGTTTCCAGCGGTATTCACTGGCAGGGTGGATGTGCTGGACCTTGAGACAGGAGCTTTCGTACCAGGGGCAGATCTGCCAGTAAGGATTGTCATTGAATACCAAAGGAATGCCACGGAGACGCTTAGGACTGTTGAAGTGCTCACGGATGAAGGAGGTAATTTCACAGTCGGCCAGTATCTCTACCCCGAAGACATTGAGGTGGGCCCCTCCACCAGATACAATCTGCGTGCNGATGTNATCGAGATGTTCGCTCATGATGGGTCATCTTCTACACCCACTCCACTCGAAGTAAGGGCCAATACCACTGTTGATTACGTCTCATGGACTTACTTCAGAAGCGATGAGCAGCCANTGTTCGTCGATTACAAGGTNCACTATCATGCTGACTGGGAAAGAGGAATCTTCGACAACCGAATCAAGCANGCCCCGGTTTCCTTCACTGTAGCTGGAGGTCCATTCGGTAACAGNTCAGTCCCCACCTTGTTCGATGGGTATGGGTTTGGGTATAGAGCCGATTCGAATGGCTGGGTCTCCCTCACATTCGTCCAGGAACAAGGCGCACAGGGATTCTGGAAGCAAGTTCGTTGGAATTCGACAATGGATAACGGCGTAGGCCAACCAAGTGGCGGTTATGAGGAAATTGTGTGGGATGACAACGCGAAGGGACATGAGGTAGTTGAGAGATACACATACACGAATAC
Source organism: Methanobacteriota archaeon (assembly GCA_002712645.1). Taxonomy (GTDB): domain Archaea; phylum Thermoplasmatota; class Poseidoniia; order Poseidoniales; family Thalassarchaeaceae; genus MGIIb-N1. The sequence continues at coordinate 10,023 of PAUH01000008.1, read as the reverse complement.
ATCTCTGCCGGTCGGCGATTACGAATTCATAGGCTTTTCACGACCCGATCTTGGTGATGAGTGGCCATTCCCGCACCTCAATGGAAGNGAGTCAGAAACGTTCTACATTCGTTCAATGCACAGAATGTACATTGAAGCAGTCATGTACACGACTTCGATAAGACCGGTTTACTATTGGGATGCAACCCAATTCACAGGNTCTTCATTCGGGGCATGGAGGGCGCTGTTCCATGCACCCTCCCTAAACAGTGCGGGAATAGCGTTCGAAGAAGCCAGTTTGGGCAAGCCGTATCCATTACTCTGGGATGGTACCACCGCCGGACTAGATGGGGAAGCAGCCAAACTCAGGCCGTTCNTATCGGCAAACCTCACTCACTGGTCTGTAGCAATGCAGAATGGAGGGGACTTCAACGCCCCACCTTGCGGACCTGCCGATCCAGCAGATCCATTTAGCCCAGTTAGATGTGAAATAATACCAGAACTCTTCACAGGAGAGTCTCTCAGAGTTGTCGGAGAGGTATACAATAGGACATTTGTGCCTTGGGCGCAAGATGCCATTGCCCTACAGGTCGACCTCGATCAGAACCTTGTCTTCGCAGGAGCCCAAGAAACCGGCTTTGCAAGAGTTCCCAACATGGTAGATGGCAAGGCCCAATTCGACTACAACTGGTCATGGTATTCCCAATATGCCGCTGGAACCTATGGTGTGAAGGCAGACTTCACNAATTCCAACTTCTACTTCACAGGAAANCAATCTTCAATTCTNTCNTCNACCGGTGCNTACGTCAACGTNACAGTCATCGGAACGAGCCAGTTCTTGCCTGTAGANGATGCCAGACTATACAGGGGCGTCAATCGAACAGTCGAAGTCAGACTCGTCGATAACTCTCTGCAGCCCCTTAGAGAGGTACCAGTCACCTATTCATGGGACGCAGATGGATCAAACGGTCTCACTTCCACGGATAAGAATGGCATATTCCGAGTGAACCTTACCATTGGTCAAGACCATCCCCTGGGGGCATTCACTCTTTCATACGCCTATTCTGGAGATATGCTGCATCAATCATCTGAGGGCCAAACAGACCTCTGGGTGGTCTCTCGTACGTATATCGATCTACAATCCAGCGTTTCAGGTCCTTTGATGAGTGGACAAGACTGGTATTTCACCGCTCAGGTGACTGATGATAACCGTACAGCATTTGAGAAAGATTCTGGCCAGGCGCTAGATGGGTGCGGTGAAAATGGAGGCACTGTGACCCTTATACTGGAAGGATTGGACTTCGAAGACCGCGTACATAGGAAGATAGTTGACAATCTCTGTCCGAGCGCAGGCGCGATAACTCATCAGATGACCCTCGACCCCGAAATACTCACGTCCGATGCTCAGTCATTCCTTCCCGATGGTTTCGGGCCAGTAAACGTGATCCTCAGATTCAATGAGAATTTGCCTCATGAGGGCTGCGGGCCACTGGGGCCCAATGCGCTTGAAATCGCAGGTGCGTGGGATGAATGCACACAAGACCTGTACAATGACCACTATCGAAGAGTCCTCCAGTTCCAGGAAGAAGGATTCTATCTTCTCGGCGAGACCTCTTTGAGCGTCGATGAGCAAGTCGTCTACACTTCGGAGGCCGACCCTATAACAGGCGAATCAATACAAAAGCCAATGACCGTAACGGGGCAACTCGTAGATGAACTCGGACGTAACTTGAGCTTCAGAAACGTCAAAGTGGATTATGAGATGCTAGGCAGCCAACTCGGAATCAGAACTTGTTTGCCAGGGACCACCGACATAAACGGCTTCTTCGAGATACTGTGCTCCTTAGAAGGCGTTCAAGCGGGCCAAGCGAAAGTCCAAGTCAGATACAATTCTTGGGAGAATGCAGACCGCTACAGATACCTCAACGCGACCAAGACAATGTTGTTCCCTGTATATTCCAACTCAACGCTTCAGATGATTGAGATAGGACCTTTCAGAAATGACGTTGATACATACACATTCGCCAATGGTAGCACATTCCCCGTCTTGTATCTCAAAGAGTCATTCCACTTCGATGCCAGACTAACTCAGGTGAATGGAAACCCGGTTGGAGGAAAATGTCTGAACATCTACCTGGATCCTGAGACAAATACGAGACCCTTTGCCACCGCCCGTACGAACGATGGGACCGGATCGGTAGAATGGTTCTCCGGTGATAAAGAAGACAATCCAAGCCAGCGTGGCGTGGATCCCAGCGGCGACCAACTCGAGGGCTTCAGGACAGTCAGGATTGCATATGAGCCAACTAGATCGGTACCGGGAGGCTGTCAGATTGAGACTGCACCCGTGATTAACGGCTCTTTCGTTGATGTGGAGATTCTAGTTCAAAGTCGCGTAGATATACTGCTCAGTCAACAATGGGCCCGTCCAGAGGGGTATCAAGTTGGAGAAGTCGTAGAAGGCTCAGTAGCAATTCTGCGTGATAGGATAGACCTTGCCGTCGAAGGTCAAACTGTCGTTTTCACACAATACTACAACAATGGAACGGGTTGGGAATTATTCAAGGTCTACTTCACAACAACATCTGAACAAGGAGTCGCCAACTTCAGCTTTGAGTATACTGGCGAAGATCTTCCGGGCGAACAGTCAGCCAGTCTTGGCGGACCCCGTGCAGTGAATGGAGAATGGAGGATAGAAGTTGAGTTCCAGGGCGATTACCGATTTGTAAGCTCGGACCTCGATAACACCCCCAGGATCAGACTCGCTGACCCGGCAGAAGTGGACCAGCAAAGCTTCTTCACAGCCAGGGTGTTAACGATACTCTCCCTAATTGCAGTCTCCACGTTACTTCTTGGAGCATACATGTACAGGAACTACATCGAACGGCGCCGCATAGAGATCCTCAGAGGCATACTCACAGATTCTCTATGGGCCCTTCAGGGAAGAAACTCGTACATCGAGACCATCTTCAATTGCTACAAGGACCTAGTCAAGTTCTTCAGGCAGAGAGGTGCGATGAAGAAGGTGTATGAGACCACTCGAGAATTCGAATATGCGGTCAATCAGATGCTAGGGGGCATAGCCCCTCCAGAGGCCCTTTCAGAATTCTTCGGCATATTCGAAGAAGCCAGATATTCGGATCACGAAATTGGCGCAGATCAGAGAGATAGGGCGATAGCAGCACTCCAGAACATCGTCGGGCATCTGTCTAAATCACTTGGAGAGAGCATGTTGAGCCGTATCAGATCAGAAGGGATCTCGATGTATGGTGCATCCACCAAAGCAGGCGCCTTTGTCGATTCTGAAGGCCAGGTAAGGATTGCAGGTACCGATGACGGCCCTGAAGAGCAGGTCGGATTCAAAATCTGAAGCCTGCTTATCGGGACACATCGCTCCATAGAGGGCCGATGTTCTGCCCGTGGGGTTCTTAACAGGACCTGAGGTGGCCGGCCTACCCGAGAACGTCGAGGGAGTCATATGAGTAGTAACAGTAAGAAGACCAACGATGCCTTAATCGCCTTGATTGGCGATCTGAAGGCACAGAGCAGGTCAACTGGTGCAGCATTGTGGCGAGACGTCGCACTCAGACTGGAGGCCAGTCGGAGTAATTGGGCTGAGCCGAATTTGAGCCGGCTATCTAGAACTGCAGGGGAAGATGAGACAATTCTTGTCCCAGGCAAGCTTCTGGGCAGTGGCGACATCATCGGCTCCCCAAGCGTCGCCGCATACAGTGTAAGCGCCGGTGCCCGCTCTAAGATAGAAGCCGCAGGCGGACGAGTAATGTCGATCCGCGATCTGATGAACGACAACCCAAACGGAAAGGGGGTGAGGATTCTTGGCTGAAGCAGGCACACTTGTTTTCGATGCTCAGGACAAAGTCCTAGGCCGTCTTGCCAGCCATGTTGCCAGCACACTACTGGTCACTCGCCGAGAGGGCGATCCTAAGCGAGTGATCATTATCAACGCTGAGAAGGCCATAGTAACGGGTGCCAAAGACAGAATCCTAGCCGATTACGACCGCAAGTACAAGCTAAACCACCCGAGGAAGGGTCCGTTTTTCCCTCGTATGCCTGACATGATCCTCAAGAGAACAGTTCGTGGTATGCTCCCGTATCAGAAGAAGTCCAGCGGGCGACAGGCCGTCAGAGACCTCAGAGTTATGATCGGAACTCCCACCAACCTCAAGGGAGAAGCACTACCAGAAGGACATGAATGGGGCGACACGAGCAAGATAGATCGCCCTCTTCCGGATCGGTTTGTGCGCCTCGGAGACATCAGCAAGCACTTGGGTGCGAAGACATCTCGCTGGAGTGATGTATGATGGCTAAGAAGCAGAAGAAGAAGACCGTTGAAACGAGCGGCAAGAGGAAGACTGCAGTGGCCCGTGCCACTGTCAGAGAAGGCAATGGAAGAATCAGAGTCAATTCTAAGCCGATCCACATAATAGAGCCTGAATTAGCTCGCAGGAAGGTGTTAGAGCCTGTAAAAATAGCCGAGGCAATGAACAGACTATCCACGGTTGACATCACGGTCGATGTGACTGGGGGAGGCATAATGGGCCAAGTGGACGCAATCCGAACTGCGATTGCCCGAGGGCTTGTACACTTCAACGACGGCGCTGTGGGGCTCGACGAAGAACTCCGTGATGAGTTTTTGAGATTCGATCGAACATTGTTAGTCAATGATCCAAGGCGCAAAGAACCCAAGCATCAAATGGGTCGGGGTGCTAGGAAGAAATGGCAGAAGTCCTACAGGTGAATTGAGATGTTGATACCCGTTAGATGTTGGAGTTGCGGCAAAGTAGTCGCCCACCTATACAAAAAATACACCGAGCGCATCGCAGGAGGGGAAGACCCCCAGGCAGTCCTCGATGATTTGGCACTCAACAGATATTGTTGCAGGCGGATGTTCGTCGGCCATATCGATCTGATAGACGATATAGCTCCATTCAGCCTCCCCCGAGATGTCTAAAGGCATCGGTAAGGCTTTGAGCGAACAGATTAGCGCTGTAATATCCTGAAAGGGCTTGTAGGTTAGCTTGGCCTATACTTCGCGGCTGGGGGTCGCGAGACCCAGGTTCAAATCCTGGCAGGCCCACCACAATTCCCCCTCAGCGCATGCTTGAAACGATACCTCCTACCATGTGTAACATGCACGGGGGCGCTGGCGAGCATTCGGAGGCCCAGCGTCTAGCCTCAGAAATCGAGCGCCACTCAGAACTGTACTACAATTATGCCGAACCCGAAATTACAGATGCACAATTCGACATTCTAATTCAGCGCCTCAGAGAAATAGATCCCTCAAACCCCCAACTCGAAAAGGTCGGAGCAGACCCAGCGCCTGGATCGGTGAAGGTTGAACACACCTACCCCATGCTGAGCTTGGATAAAGCAAATACTCCTGAGGAGATCGCTCATTTCGTCAATATTACTTCCGCTGCAACCAAGAGATTCGTCGTCCAACCAAAGCTCGACGGCTCTGCAGTATCCTTGGAATATCGTCGTGGAATGCTGGTCAGGGCAGTAACACGTGGAAGCGGAACAAGAGGAGAAGATGTCACACGCAATGTGAGAAGAATACCCAATATCCCTAGCAGAATAAAATGGCGTGGAGACTGTTACGTCAGAGGGGAAGTCGTCATGCTACTCGACACATACAGGGAGAATTACGCCGATGTCGCACCCAATCCTCGAAATCTCGCTGCAGGCGCACTCCGTCAAAAAAATCCCGAGTCTGGCAAGGCAAGGGCCGAGGACCTCAGATTTTTTGCATATGATGCTAAGTTCCCAGAAGGAGCAAGTGGAGAGGAAAGCGCAAATCCGGCCTCCTATGCTCATGATTCTCAAACCTTGGAATGGTTATTCTCCATGGACATCCAGCCAGCAGGAAGATTTGTCGTGCAGGCCGATGATTCTGATGAAGTAATAGAATTACTAATTTCGAAAACAGAGGAGGCGATAAGAAGTAGGGATGAGATGCCGTGGGAGATTGACGGCCTTGTAATCAAAGTCGATGAACTCACAAAAAGGCCTCTTCTCGGAGAAACTGCACACCATCCCAGATGGGCCCTCGCATGGAAATTCCCCCCGGAGGAGGCAATTACTGTCGTTATGTCTGTAGATTGGCAAACAGGTCGAACCGGCAATGTAACCCCCGTAGCAAGAGTTGCCCCAGTAATGGTCTCCGGGGTAACTGTAGAAAATACAACGCTCCACAACCCAGGAGAAGTCGAACGATTGGGTCTGAAGATCGGCGATCGCGTAATGATTGTTAGGAGGGGAGATGTGATACCCAAGATTACCGAGGTCATCGGTCAAGCCACAAAAGCCGATCTAGATGGAAGAAGACACTCTGACGGGTCACCATTCAATGAGCCTCTTCCTGATCGAACCGATGTACAGCCACCCTCTGAATGCCCTCGATGCGCCACTAAGTTGCATTCCGAGGGCGCATTCCTGAAATGCGGGAATTCAGGATGCCCCTCTCGTGTTGTCCGTTCCATCCTCTATTGGTGCAAATCATTGGAAATTGACGGTGTAGGCGAAAAACTGGCCAATCAACTCGTGGAGTCGGGACTTGTACCGGAACTTGCAGATCTATACCGTCTCTCACATGCAGACGTAATGTCGCTTGAGCGCATGGGCGAAAAATCAGCCCAGCACGTCATTGATCAGATCCAATCCAAAAGAAAAATGCCCCTTGATCAGTTCATCGCATCCCTCGGTCTTCCCCGTATAGGGCCCGAGATAGCATCCATGATATCTGGAGAAATCGTATCGATGGAGCAATTCAGAGATTTTGTGAACATTTGGTCACTAGGCGGAGAGGAGGCTGCCTCCACACTCCCCCGACTGGTTGCCATTGATGGAATCGGAGAGATAGTTGCCCAGCTGTTCCTTGATGGGTCAAGCAGCAATTGGAGCCAGATAGAAGACCTATCCTCCCTTCTTGAGATAACTCCTGTTCAATCAAAAGACCAATCTAGTGGCCCATTGTCGGGATTAACGCTTTGTATCACAGGATCTATGACACGTCCAAGAAAAGAAATTGAATTACTGATTCGAAGTGCTGGAGGAAAGGTGGTAAGCTCGGTTTCAAGCCGACTTGATTATCTAATTGCGGGAGACGCTGCAGGATCGAAACTAGAAAAGGCAACTAGACAGCAAGTCACCGTTCTGAATGAAGAACAATTCATGGAAATGATAGATAAAAATCCTGAAAATAAACTTCCAGAGGAAAGTGCCAATACACAACGCAGTCTCTTTGAATATTAGCCGAACATCGAAGTATTTCCACCACCTGCTGGACCTGGTGGCTGATTGACAGAACCCGACATCATCTCATTGATCTGGCCTTCTATTCTCCGTGCCTCTTCTAGAAGTGGTTCTGAATCTAGTTTTATGGCCGGCAGTAATTCATCAAGTCGTCCGAGCACCCTGGCTGCAGTTCTTGCATCAGGCCCCATTCCTTGCATTGGCCCAGAGCATTCTGCCAGTAATGCCATCGCATCGAAGCCTCTTCTAGATGCCTCATTTAGGATAACTCCTGTAAGGCCCCCTATTGCCCCTTGTTCCATTCTATCAATGCCTAAATTCGAGAGTGAGGTAAGCGCTCTCTCTGTAGAAGCAGCGCCTTTCACAGTCTCATTCGAGTCATCATCATCATCTATTGTATGGCCACTTTCAATTGTCTTAGAATACGAATCTAGAACTAACATGGCTCCTGCCTTTTCTGAGATTGACCATTCAACAAATTCCTCGCTCAGGGGGAGAATCAAATCAGTGGGAATTTGAACCTCCGAGACAACAACGAGCACACTGTCGCAGGACTCATGATTGCAAACCGGATCGCCTGAGTAAATTCTAACAGTCGGTATCGAAAGTCCATTTTTCACAATACAAGCCTGTGGTAGGCCCGGGTGTCTAACGCTACCGACCATTTCCAGATCGAGACTTTCTACGATGTGGTGCGCAACAATGTTTGCAACAAAACCGGGGCCGGGGAAGCAGACAACAACAAGTGCTCCAGATCTAGACGAATCGTCCGACAAATCGATGCTCACATCCGATGACATGATGAGCCATGCCCACAAGACCGACATAACCATTGGCACGCCGGAAGGAGCGGATTGGGTGAATCAGATGAATGAGGGCTTTCGCGCACACCAACTTTCCCCATCATCTTGGAGCAGATATGAGCAGTGTCCAAGGAAGTACTGGCTTTCCAGACAGAGGCTTCCGCGCAAAGCAAGCATGCCCGCAGCACTTGGAAATGCAGTTCACAACTCAGTGGAAGACATATGCAATCTTGTTATCGACGACCGAGACGATGATGAAGTCGGTTGGATGCCTCCTACGGCAAAAGCAATCTTAGATAGACATTGGAAAATTGAGAAAGACGGATTCATGGCAACTCCGAGACACCCGCGCTGGAAAGATGAACTCATCACGCAAGCCCACGACGGCTTAGTAGGTGCGTTGAACATACTTTGCAGCAAGTCTCTTCTACCCCAGACCAAATTATCTGAGCTTACAATATCAGATTGGAAGTATGTTCAATCAATAGTCCTTGCAAATGAAGGGACTTTGGTATCAGAATGCGGTCGCCTGATGGGCCGATTAGATTTGTTGGTGGCAGATTTGGATGAAAATGGACAATCAAGAGGCTGGATTGTAGCCGACCTGAAGACGGGCCGACCACCCGTCGGCGCACTCGATCCGAAAGTTAGCAGACAATTGCGATTCTATCGCGACCTTCTCAAAAGAAACAACCCAGACCATCCTCCAATAAGAGCTGAAGGCTGGTATTCAGCGAATCAAACAATACACGAGGCCACGGGAGATAATGTGATTGATGACGCATTCGTTGCATGGGAGGGGATGAGGCCCAGCTCGGAACCCCTAGAAGCAACACCCGGCGAGCGAACATGCGGTTTCTGTGAGTGGAAGGCATGGTGCCCCGCATGGTGGAACGCAACAGCCGAGGGAATCCTCCCTTCTTCCGGTGCTTTTAGGGACGAAGTAGTTCAGATCATACGGTATGACTCAGAAGGCGGAGCCGGACTCATAGAAAGGATGGCCCCTGTAGATGAATCTGGAAACGTTTCCCCCTCCCCGAAGCGTTTCGGCTTTACAGTGAAAGATCAGGCAAAGAACCAACTTGACGAATTAATATCGGATGGATACGAAGGAATACTGTTCATTGGGAGCGCCAGGGTATCATCCAAGGTGCTACATTTGGGAGACTGGAGTGAAATCATGCCATGGCAGCCGATATCGGAAAGTCCTACGCCTGTTTGATGTGATGCTCGACGATTCTGTTTCTCGTGGCCTTATCAACAGGACTCGATTCAGACACCAGCCATTTTGCATATCGGGGGTCGTTCGAATCGATGAATGAGAACGTCTTGCCTGAATATTTTCCAAATGTAATGATTGATTCTCCATCCTTGAATATGATCGAGTCATCCGAATCCCCCAGAAAGATTTCTTTTTTGCCTTCTTTTCTAACAGTAGGAGATTTTCTGTTTTGATTGCATAATTTTTGAATCTCCTCTAACCCTCCTTTCAGAATTGATTGATTATCTCCTATCATCTTCCAGAGAAGCACCAAGGTGGCAGCAGCATCTGCGTCCGCGCTGTGTGCCCTATCGAGACCAATGCCGTATCTTTTGCATAGGTGACCAAGAGTATGCCTGCCAGGAATCTTCAACGCCCTCGCTAACTCAAGAGTGTCAACAAGAGCATAGGGTCTTGGCACAATCTCTCCGACCCTCATAAATTCAAATTCAATAAATCGCCAATCGAATCCGTTGACGTTATGCCCAATGACTATCGCACCATCAATCAATTCTGCGATATCCCGCGCATGCATGCTAAATGAGCCTTGGCCGATGACATCTTCGTTTGAAATACCATGCACCCGCATCGATGCCTCTGGAATTTTAATGCCGGGATTGATCAACTCAGTTCGAGACACGCTGCTACCATCCACATCTCTCCCTATGAGGGCGTACTGCACAATCCTATCCTTTCTAGGATTCA
>PAUH01000007.1 GCA_002712645.1 Methanobacteriota archaeon | reverse complement strand
GAGGCACCTCAAGGGCATCCCTCCTGCAATGGTACCGAACTGATCAGGACTCGCTCAAGATGAGTAAATTCAGGGCATGGGTCCCCGGATGGGTGCTGACTGCATCAGACACGGGTAAGACCTACACCATAGAGGGCCTCACTGGAAAAATAGTGCATCAGAACTGATCTCAGCCTTTGCGCTGTATCATCATCAGATCGTCAGTGGAGATGGTCCCGCCTGACATGAGCTGCTCCATGATGTCGGAGACTCCAGTTCGCTGATCATCCGAACTGTCGATTTCTCCACCGCTCTCTTTAGCCTTCATCGCGTATACCAGGTCACTCATGGAATGCATGCATTTCAGGGACACGATATACCTCGAATGCATCTTGTCAGCCTCTCGCTTTGCCCTTACTAGTCCCGAGTGAGATTTATTCGCAGCTTCCCTAAGCTTGTCAACCTCTTCAGAAATCCTAGACATCACGTCATGGGCCTGCTGAGCAGATTCAACCGCTTCCTCAACCTCCGTGTGGGCCTTATCCTGAAGCTGATCGGCCCTCCACAGCTCTTCTTTGAGCTCGCTTAGCCCGCCGCCTTCAGCCTTGGCCTTCTTGGCCTCCTTGAGTTCAGCGCTCAGCTCCTTCATCCTCTTCATGAAGGCCTTCTCTTTCATGTTGAGCATATTACGCTCGAATTTATGCTCGAGTTGAGTCANCTCTACCCTGATCTTTGATACAGGCCTCTTCTTCNTGCCTTTTTCNGATTCCTCCGACTTCGTAATCGCCATTTTTTCCTTGGTAGCNTTCAGAGCCGTACGCTTTTCCCTAGCAATTTCCGTACGTTCGGCACGTACCTTCTTCAGATCTTTCACCTTCTGATTCGCCTCATCTCGAATGGCCTTTTTGTTCTGGACTTCCGTTATCANCTCCTGAACTTGGAGGTTGAATCCGTTGCGCTCNGCTATACGCTGCTTGACTTTCTCATTCCACTGATCCCTCATTTCCTTGAACCTCGAGGCCTCCTCTTCNATCTCATCGGGCTTGGAACCGAACAGATCCAATAGGTCGCTGGAGGTCAGTGCGCTCATCAGTGATCGTTTCCGGGTCCGGTGTCGCGCATATAAGCGAAACGTCCCTATCTCCCACGCTCATGGCGCAGCCGAGTCTTTCTGGCACCTCTCCTCACGGGAGAAATACGCCTCCTCTTCGCCTTTCCAGACGAGTCCTTCTCGCCCTTGCCTTCGGATCCGGCCCCAGTATCAGATAGAGAGCCAAGATCAACCCCCCTCTCCAGGATCAACGCGACATCCGTGGCGTCGAGAGACGAACCGCTCATCACNCGATCCATCGCATCCGAGACCTTGCTCTCGGATTCCAACTTCTTAGCCATCTTTCTGAGCTTCTTCACTTCCTTGGAGATCTTATCCATCTCTTTGTCGATTTTATCTATCCTCTTGGATATCTTGCGCACTTCCTTGAATTCTGAACTCTTCTGGNCCTGCTTCTCGTTATCGAGATCCTCCTTNGGATGCTCGGAATCCANCTTCTCGATTGCCTCGATTTTGAGTTTGTTGTACTTGACATAGCGACCATGGGCCTCNTCCCCCTTCTCTTTGATTGATATCGCGGATACCAATTCAAAGAAGAGGCTGAACTCCCTTATCTCCCTCGCAAGCGTCGGCATNGTGGTCAGATCGTTNCTCATNACTGTTAGNTTCGACAGACTCTTGTCCGCCCAACTCTTCAGAACATCGACAGGAGGGGGNACTGACTTGTTGATCAGATCGCGCTCCTTCTTCGCCTCCTCGGCAGCCTCCTTGTTCTCATGGAATGATGATAGATGCTTTCTCCGCGAGTCCGATTTCTCTCGCGTGACTGANACAGAGGCTCTCTTTTCCTTAGCCTGTCCAACAAGGCCCTCCCGCTCGTTTCGAAGACTTCTTCTGGTCTCTTCCANCAAATTGGCCTTCGAAATAAGGTCCTCAGCAGATTCGNATGACGAAACGTCGCTCATTCCTCTTCACCGCCNTTCNTGCTCTTTTTCGGNGACTTTCNCTTCTTGGCCTTTGNTGCGAAACTCGCAATNCCGCCTTCTTCGATCCTTCTCGAATTCTGGAGAAGGTCGTGACCGGCCCCCTTCTTGAAGCCATTNTTCACCACTTCCTCCCAGTACTTGACCGATGCCTCTGATTGCGTCTCGAGTTCCATCGCCCTATCCAGCTGCTTCCTTATTTCCTTGTGCTCTTGTTCGAGGGTGACCCTCTTGGCATAGGCCGGACGACCCTTCTCGCTCAATTCCACCATGGCCGCATGCTTCCTGTCGGCCTTCTTGAACAGACNCGACATTTCNTTCCGCGTTGCTATGTACTCGACCACCGAGGGATTCGACTCCTTTCTGGTCTGAAGCCACATTTCATTCTCTTTCAGCAATTGGGAACGAGCCGCAATAAGGCTCCCTTCGGCCTTGTGGTCCAATGCCTGAGTCTCTATCTTGTTCTCAATCTCAGTTATNTTCTCCTCGAGACGTTCCTTCGCCCACTTGGGCTCTAAGGTGATCATGCCGCCGGACTCGTCTATCGACGCNCGAAGCTGCTTGAGCCTTGCAAGCTTCGGACGCGCCTCATCTCGCAACTCATTNCGCTCTTTCTTCAGTCGTGCAACCTCCTTGTTCGACTTCTCGTTACTATCAACCGACCTGCGCAGTTTGGGGAGAATAGCCTCCTCCTCAGCCTGTAAAGTACGTATCACNCCTGGCAGAGCATCGCGTAGCATAATGCGCCTCGCAAGTAGCGATTCTGCGAGTTGAAGCGGAGTTGGCACCCCGCCCTCTGCTTCGGACACGTCCGATTCCAGTACCTGCTCTGCTTAAACTGCACGTAAAGACTCCAATCAGCCGCTGAATTGAAACAGGTTGAATCAGGGTGGACCACGTGCGACCAGCGGATATTGCTCCATCTCTGTTGGTCGCAGCCCTATTCATCACCTCTGGGGCAGTATTGGCCGAAACCGGTGACGACTCACTCGTCGATTGGTCACTGTCAGTCTCAGAAGGGGCGTCGGGGGAGCCTTCAATCAACGGTTCACTGGTACTTTTGGGGGATATCGTTGATGTCAATTTTGTCGTACCTCAGGAATCATCACAGGAGGATGAGAGATGGGAGCTTTGGATCAAGCACAATGAAATTTGGAATCTCCTTGCGCAGGGGGATTTCGATGAGGAGGACCCAACTCTGGATGAGAGCGTCGAATTGGGCGCCAATTCTACAGGCTTACATGAAGTACATCTGCGCCTCTTTCCAAGTAGTCGAACCCAATCTATAGAATTCTATGTCGACTCGAATCCACTCGATCTGGTACCTGCGGGGCAGTTAGGCGTGGCAGTCAGGGGCGAACCGCTCCACAGCGGCGATTATGCCAGAGTATCGGCACTAGTTCACAATAGGGGGGTCGATACAGTATCTGCCCACCTCTATCTGGAGTCGGGTACAGATTCCTCCACCGGCTCAGACGTCCTCATACAGGCCGGCTCATCGAAGGAGCTAGACTCTTCGATACAATTGCTCGAACCCGGCTACCGTGAAATATCCTGGACTGTAGGCGGGAGTGGTATCGGAGTTTCCCATCAATTATCCGGGACGGTTTCTGTAACAGTGATGCCAATGCAGACGATAGACATAGCATCCGTCAATCACGATCAGGAGTCCAGTACACTGGACATCGCAGTCATGTTGAGCGAAGGGCGTCAGAGAGACGTCGAGGTCACGGCAACGCCCGCATCGCTGGACGGTTCCGTCGAAGGATCATCCAAATTGATCGTTTCCATACTTCCAGGTTCACAGACAATATCCCTCCCGATTCAAGAGTCGTTCTCAGGCCAGATGGACGTAACGGTCGATGCACTGAACTGGCCTGGTGAACAGACCCGTACTCAGATTGGAATCGATGAATCCACATCGTCTGCCACGGTCGTGGCAGCAGCGTCTCAAATTTCTGCAGGTGAAGAATCGGTTGAGATAACCTACACTATACGGAACACGGGCACAACGAAGCTCGATTCAGGAGTCATCGAGGCAGTTTGGGTTTTCGATGGAAGGGTGCTCGACTCCAAGGCGACTCCCTTGATCGGTACATCAGAAGAGCACCAGTCCTCTGTGGATGTGACTCTACCTTCGGATACATCGTCGGGAGAAGTCAGGATCAGATACTCCTCGACAGGGATCATTGCCTCGGGAACCGTCTCCGTGACCTCGCCGGGGGATAGCGCCCCCGCATCAGAATTGCCATTCCCCCTCGAGGCTGCTGCATTGGGCGCATTAGCAGGACTGGTGGTCATCCTCCTTCTCGTACTCATCATGCGTACCTTCGAGAACGAGGTAAGTAGGACAGCGGAGGACAAATCAACGCAGGTTGAATCNTCTGAGTCTACCATGAAATGCTCGAATTGCGGTTTGAGTCTAAGATACTCATCGAATCAGGAAAGAATCACTTGCCCTGCATGTTCGACATCGATGGAGAATCCGGGAAATGAGTCGAAAGTCGATCCAGCGCCAACAATGCGCGAGAAACAGGACTCGACACCCGAGGTCTCTTCACCAACCGATATAATCGACTGCCCATCATGCGAACAGACCTTGAAGGTACCAATCAATCGAAGGCCCGTGGTCGCACGTTGCCCTGCATGCATGACGACATTCCGAGCCACGACGGAGGAGTCCTATGACGAGTGACATTTCAGAAGGCGAAGAGGCATACCTCAAGCGTGCCTTAGAGGCATTCGAGGAAAATCCCAGCCAGATTGTAAAGACTAGTGATTTAGCAGCNCGGCTGAACGTCAGTTCTGCTTCAGTCACGGAGATGATCAAGAAGTTGGCAGCAAGGAATCTCGTGACGCATGTCCCCTACAAAGGCTCGAGACTGACTTCCGAAGGCTTCCTGCATGCTAATCAGATCAAACGAAGACAGATGCTCATCGAGATCCTCCTTTCCGAAGTAGTGGGTCTTGAGGGAGACCTTTCCGAAGTCGCATCAAAAATGAAATACGCTCTCGAAAAATCACANGAGACANCCCTGGACAGAATGCTTGGATATCCCGTTGAATGCCGTGATGGGAGAAAGATCCCCNCTCTCGGAAGAGANATTGCCGACTCAACGCCCGCATGCTCAATTTCTGAGATGACAGACGGTCAGGCTGGCACTGTGACGGCGATAAGAATCAGCAAGGAGAACTCAACACTCATGATGAAAATCGATGTAAGCATCGGAACCACGGTTGAGAGGAGCAAAGATGGATTCATAGTCGACGGCACGGAATACCGAGTATCGGAATCGATCCTCGATTCGATATTGGTGGATACGGGGGGGCAGTAGATGGGCGATGAAGATGACTCTGGTGAAANCCCTTCAGATGCCGAGACGACTCCCGATGANGGGAGAAGCGATCGTGAGCAGAACATACATCAGATGATACTGAGGATTGAGCGCCTATTCATAACAGGGGGTCTTCGAATGGACTTCCTCACGCCAGCCGTACTTCTAATCGTACTCGGGTCCTCGGTAGCATATGCGGATTCCACGCCTACGTGGTGGGATGGNGGCCTAGAAGAGCAGTTCGGGGTCGAGCTATCGGTATTCCTGCTCTTGATATCGGGATTCATCATCATCGCAAACATATTCCTCATTTTCATCTTGTTCTTCAGCCTCAGGCTCAATATCTCCATGTTCGACGAGCATGAGCGCACGATGTCCGAACAGGGCATGACCATGACGAACTCGCAGGGNTACGCCGAGGTTAGAAGGATTTTCGACGTAACCAGGAGAATTCTTCGAGGGAGGACCTTCGTACTCATCATCAGCTTCACGCTTGTCGCAATGTCTCTGAATCCCCTAGTGGATGATTACAGAACGCCTCTCTCCATGTTGGCACTTTCTTCCATACTAGCCTCCCTCGGNCTGCAGGTCACAGCCCCCCTAGGCACATTCAACACATTGGAACCATGGGGCCTATTGGACTCATATCAGCCAGCCGTCCACAAGACCCTCTTGTCGGATCCATTTCTGGATCTGGTAAGAGCCCACGCAGACCCACTCCTCCACACCAGAATGTCGCTACATCTTGGGGAGATAGCAAGAAGGCTACCCGGCCTCGACATGGTGGACTTCCAAGAAAGACTGCTGCATCTCCTGCATCTGAGGGCGTCAACAGCCATAGATGACGACGAGATGAGGAAAAGACTCTCCAAGCACATAGATCAGGATATCATGGACGAGCTGTTCGACCACCCTGAGTTGGGGGAGACAACCTGGGTTAGGTTGCTATCCCACTCGGCAATCGCATGCCCCCCCTTCTTCAGACTCTACGATCGTCTGAGGCGCCAGCAAGTAGGAAACTCATTCGAAGACATATGGTTCGATGTCGACATCGAGAACCTTGCACAGGGCAGAACGAATCTGATGGCCGTCATTCTCAACAGGGGCAAATCTGACATCGATCTCATTCTCAGGGTCCAGACTCCAGACTTCAGACCCAAGGAGGGCATCTACAGGCTCACCGTACCGCCTGCAGAAATCTCCTCCAAGGACGACGTCGAATCCCAGATAGAGGCAATGGGGGAATCCATGATTGTCTGGCAAAGCCTAATTCCGAGCGTTTTCGGAGAGGCCACCGTCTCGATCAGACTTGAAAACACCGAGGGAAGCCTCGTCAATGGACGTGTCCTGAACGTACAATCGAGGGCGGATTTGACAACCAGGTTCAGGAGAAGCCTCGGTTCTGCAATGATTGTAACTGCGATAATCACCGCGCTTATCCCTGCGATATCTGCGATCAGCGCAATCCTGCCCTCGCTGTCTTGATNCAATCGATTCAAGAATGCAGTCCCCNGCGACACCNTGTGGACGAGGGAGAGGGAGACCGCGAAGAAGACGATCTTCGTACCAGGCTTCACGCCATGGAAACCAAAGCAAAGCGCCTAAGGAACCAGAGAAATTCCTTCAGTGACGACGCCAGATCAGCCGCCGAGCAACGCGATGCAATACAGAATCAGGCAAAGGAAATCAGGGAATCGATAAACTCCATGATGGAAGAACAGAAGAAGATCAGGGAAAGGGCCAAGGTTCACAGGACTCGAAGAGACGACATACAGACAAGAATCCGGGAACTAATCGGAAGATCAAAGGGCCGNAGAGAGGATAACAAGAACTCGAGATCGGTAGTCGTTCAACTCGCCGAGACGGAATCTGAGATAGGGAATATCGAGGACCGAATAATGACTGATGGAACACTGGGCCTAGATAAGGAGAACAAGCTCCTGAAGAAGCTGAAAACTCTCCGTCTGAGGAGGAAGGAACTCCTCCCCTCGGTCGAGGAGCACTCGATGATAAAATTAGACCTCAAGAACTTGGATGGAAGCATCCTGACTCTCAAGGCCGAAGCAGATGCGGAGCATCAGGCCATGGTCGATGCGCATGAGGAGGCTGACAAGATATGGGAGGAGATCCGGCCCATGTTCGAGGAGCGCGACTTCCTTCGATCAGAGGGAGACAGATTCCATGCACTGTTTGTATCGAATAGGAAATCGGCCGATGAAGTCCACGCGAATCTGGTCGAACTCTACTCNGAAGTCGACGAAATCAAGAATGAGTTGAAGTCTCAAGCGGATGAGCAGAAACGATTCATCGACGAATACAACTCAGCTGCAAAGGAGAAACTGACCACTCCCGAGGACTCAGAAGAGCTAGCCAACTCACTCGCAGAGGAACTCATGGCATCCGGTTCGATAACCCTCGGCGGCACCGGCGTTGAACAGTCCAGCGCTAAAGACGAGAGCAAGATAACTCGAAAATCGACAAGAAGGAACATCCAGGCTAGAAGGGGACGTTGAGTCACCAGCCTCTCTGATCCATCCTTACAGGCAGATCCTCTATCTCGAGACCGGGCATAGCCTCTCCAATCATGGNGGAGGCTTCTGCGACTACGGAAGGATCGTTGTATGAGTGAGTGGCCATCACAATGGCCTCCGCAGTTCTCACCGGATCAGACGACTTGAATATTCCAGACCCCACAAAGACGCCGTCCATGCCCTGACGCATCATAAGTGCAGCATCAGAGGGTGTGGAAATTCCTCCTGCTGAGAACGTAACGACTGGAAGCCTACCAATGCTCTTCACATCATCAACAACTGATCGCACTTCTGTTCGAACTTCCGCATGTGTGCCAAATGGGGTCTTTGAATTTCCAAGATTCATTGCGGATGCAGAGTTGACCCTCTTGAAACCGGTCATTATCTGGTCAACGATTTCTTCAATATCGCCATCGTTCTGGAGATGTTCAATCTCCGAGGCTACAATTCTGGCATGCTGTACAGCGCTGACAACGTTGCCTGTACCGGCCTCGCCCTTCGTACGGATCATTGCTGCTCCTTCTGCTATCCTCCTCACAGCTTCTCCGAGATTAGTACAGCCGCAGACAAAGGGTACGTCGAAACTCTTCTTGTGTATGTGGTAGAATGGGTCCGCTGGAGTCAAGACCTCAGACTCATCTATCATATCGACCCCCAACTCCTGGAGGACGCGCGCCTCATCTTCGTGTCCGATACGCGCCTTTGCCATCACGGGTATACTCGTCGTCTCGATTATCCCCCTGATCATATCCGGATGACTCATTCGAGCAACTCCGCCTGCAGATCGAATATCGGCAGGGACCCTTTCCAGAGCCATGACTGCGACAGCCCCGGCATCTTCCGCAACGGCTGCCTGCGCAGCATCCACCACATCCATGATGACTCCGCCTTCCTGCATTGTCGCGAAACCCCTCTTCAGAAGCTCCTGACCGTACTTCATGGAGGCTAGATCGATAGAAGGCATCTCTAGACCCTCCATCAGTCATTCGCAAGTACTGGGGAATCCCCTTCTGCTATTGGGAGGTCCAAGGCTTCTGTCTCGTTCCTTTCTATCCAAGGTTCCATCTCATCGGGAACATCTGTATCGGCAAATATCGCCTCCACTGGGCACTCCGTCACACACGCGGCACAATCGATGCACTCATCAGGGTCTATGACGAGATAGTCGTCAGCTTCCCTAAATGCTTCAACAGGACAGACTACAACNCAATCCTGGTATTTGTGCTTNACACAGGCCTCGGTAACTACGTGCGTCATGCTATCCCTATNTCNCTCACCGCGACACTCGTTCTTGAAACCTCGTCTCAATCCNCGTCAAGTTCNGCGTATCTGCTGAGTAGTGTTGTGGCTTCATCGATGATTTCCTGGCCAGGGTAGCACTCTATCTTAATTCGAAGTTTCACCGAGTGTCGTGACCGGGCCCTGCTGGCGAGAACATGCTCTCCTGCTACGAACTTCTGAAGATCGAGTCTGGCATGCAGGAATTTCGAATCGTCCATTCTCGACTCGATACCCATCTTAAGGATCGAATCCCACAAACCTTTCTGCACCAATGACATGGAGCCACGAATATCCTTTTTCCGATTAAGGCGCGATCTGAGCATCGTTTGACGAGCTCCATGGTGCGATTTCACATTTTCATATTCGATTTCCACACCCTCCGGGAGAACCGACTCCAGGGCTAAGGCTATCATATCAACATCGTCGACCGCAGATGATATGATCGTCCACTCCACCGAGTGTGCACCCATGCTACNGGGTGTAAGCCAATGCGAATATATGCGACCCCTCATTTNCCANNCACAGGCGGCCGTTTGAAATACTGGTCCCGGCTGGCCCGGCCTGCATACGGGGAAGCCCCCGAAAGACTGAGGCGTACCACATGGCCAAAAGCGCGAAATCCAGGTTAGCGGCACGTAAGCAGAGAGACAAGTGGAGGGCAAAGCGGTGGTACACTGTTAGAGCCCCTAGAAATCCATGGTCCTACAGGAATATCGGCGAGACAATCGCAGAGGAAGACTCGATGCTTGAAGGCCGCATATACGAAATGATGCAGAACGAACTCGATGGCGATTTTTCTAAGATGCATGTCAAGGTAAGATTCAGGATCACGCACACGGTAGGTTCTGACGCCATTACCGAGTTCATCGGTCATGAGGTTGCAAAAGACCACATCAGGAGACAAGTTCGCCGTGCGAGATCCAAGGTCGATGATACGGTTGACATAGTCACCGAGGACGGCTTCTACATACGAATGAAACCACTCGTAATCACTCACAGGACTGCAAAGTCAAGCCAAAAGCAGGAGATAAGGTCGAGGGCCAAAGAAATCATCCTCAAGGCAGGAGCAACATCCACATGGGTCGGTATTCAGAAATCTATCATGGACGGCTCCCTGGAGTCCTCCATCAAAGATGCAGTTTCCGCTATTCACCCCGTTCGAACCGTTTTACTCAGAAAGACGCAACTCATACAGTCCGGAGTTACCGTTGACGATGGCCCTACCCTCGAAGAGATAAGGGCCGGAGAGGAATCTGACAACAGCACACCTGCCCAAGAGGAGCTCGAAGACGAGCCCCAAGAGGGCGATGACGATCAAGAGATCGATGTTGAAGCATCCGAAGACGTAGAAGANCCGGAAGTAGAATCCGAGGAAAAGGGAGATGAAGAAGCCCCAGATTANGCCTCATTGAAGGTGGCAGAACTCAAGGAACTCCTCAAAGCGGCTGGAAAGCCCGTCTCCGGAAAGAAGGCCGACTTAATCGCCCGATTAATGGAGTGACCATGGCCGAACGTCTGGCGATCATCGCCGGAACTGGCATGGNCCGCCTCTCTAAGTCAATATCCGCCTCAAAGACATCCAGCGTCAGATCGGATACGCCTTGGGGACAAGTCCCAATTACCATTCTGAACGTAGACGGGTGCGATATATTCCTCGTAGATCGACACCATTCAGATGAGCCTGGACTCAGAACGCCCCCTCATGAGATAGAGCATCGTGCTATCGTTCACGCCATCAGGAGCGTAAACCCCGACCTCATAGTAAGTGTGAATTCGGTCGGCACGATGATTGAAAGCCTCCCACCAGGGCGAGTGGGCGTTGTAACCGATGTTCTCGATCTATCTTCGGAGGCAATCACGTTTCATGCATCTGACGCAGTCCATGCAGATAGAACCAACTCATTCTCCGGACGGCACATGTCGCTGCTCGAGAATGCTGGCATAGACGGGCTAGTCATCCCGACTAGGCTGGTATCCGCACAATGCGTCGGGCCACAGTTCGAAACACCAGCAGAGATCCGTGCGCTTTCCATGATGGGTGCCGATGTTGTGGGCATGACCCTCGGCCCTGAATCTCGACTGGTATCTGAGACTGGAATACCCCATGTCGCGATATGCTGCTCGTCTAATTGGGCTGCTGGAATGACTCCAGGAGACTCTTCTGCGCCAATAGACCACCATCAGGTGGAGGCTCTAGCAGACTCAATAAGATCGATAGTAGCGAATTGCGTTCTGACCCTCGTCGACGGGTGACTGACTTTTCCTAAATTCGCTAGATGAATGCCCATACATCCGAGTGGATAGCGTAAGTTCATGCATCGTCCTGCACAAGTCCAGCCATGAGGCCCAAAGAAGTAGACGACTGGATGAGAATCGACACTGACCTGCCATCTACTCCGGACGGGTCGTGGCTGACGATGATGAGGAGGGTCGCCGCTTTCCATCACAAGCACGCATTCTCATCGGAAGACAACAATGGCCATGATATGGGTTACAGAGTTGCATTGACCATCGAGGAGTTAGGTGAGCTNTCTGCAGCCATAACGAAGGGAAAACCATCTCANGAGGCGGCGGAGGAGCTTGCTGATTTGTTGATTTTGATATTAGGGCATTCTCTTGCGATGAAGGTCGATCTTGAAAGCGAATTNCACATGAAGATGGACAAGATAATGACCAGGAAAGCCAGAAGAGGAAATCTTGGAATACGTGTGACTGAGTACGGCGAAGAATAACGGGCATTACAGCGTTTTAACTATGCATCCCAATTCGGGATATTGTAGTGATGGCACTATATCGAGGGATTGAACGTGAGTGTGGCTATTGTCTGGCTCAGAGGTTTGCTCAGGTTACATGACAATCCCATCCTAAACTGGGTCTGCTCGAACGACGAGATCGACTCGATAGTTCCGATATTCATAATCGAAGAATTCGATGACGAAGGGGGCAACCCAGTTGTAGAGGGCAATCGCATGCGATTCCTTTACGAATCGATACTCGATNTNGATANAGGACTCAAAGAACAATATNANTCTACTATCCTGGTATTCTCTGGAAACCCAAGGGACGTCATAACTTCCATTGTCCAGAGTCTAGACTCTGATGTAAAACTCCTCTTGACCGACTATCGGTCNGAGCCTAAGATGAGGGTCGAAATATCGGATATCGAGAAACTTCTGAAGCCGAGNGGACTCGAAACAATCGTCTTCCCTGCCGTTAGCACGATACTGGATATCGAGGAAGTCACAAGATCTCAAACCTACAAAAATCCGAAGTCTTCCAGGGACATTGATGCCATAATGAGGGAATACTTGGACGAAGGTCCAGAAGGATACATGGTGAGTGAACCCTCCCCCAAGCCAGTTGAAGTCCGTTCTGATTCGAGAACGCTTGACACCCTCGTAAGTTACGCTGGGACTTCTGATTACCACATTGAGATGGATGAAGTTAGACGTAGGGCCTCAGAGATCGAAGGCCACGGTTATTTTCCCGGAGGAGAAAGTAAGGCATTNGAGAGGTTGAGGCGCAANGTCGTAGGNATGCCTGATTACGTCAATAAGTTTAGCAAACCCGATACATTCAGCACCAATGAAAATCAAAACCCCCTAGAGCCNACAACGACCGGTTTATCCCCCTACATCAGCACNGGCTGCCTATCAGTAAGGCTGGTTTGGAATGAAGTCGTAAGGGCGAACCTCCATTCAGAGCATACGAANCCCCCGCAATCTTTGCTCGGCCAACTCATGTTCAGAGAGATGTTCTACCTGCTATCAAGGTCCGTGGAAAATTGGGATGATGATATCGATAATTCGAATTGTAAACGGATTGAATGGGGGAGTTATGATGAGGTTTTGATGACTGCATGGGAGTCTGGGATGACAGGTTATCCGTATATCGATGCTATGATGCGCCAATTAGACACTACGGGTTGGATGCATCATCTTGGGAGGCATGCCGTCTCTTGCTTCTTGACAAGGGGGCAGCTATGGCAGAATTGGAAGCATGGAAGGGATGTCTTTGANAGGAAGCTGATAGATTCAGACTGGGCCCTNAACAATGGAAACTGGCTNTGGCTAGCAGGCGTTGCNCCCTTCTCAATGCCCTACTACCGAGTGTACAATCCATGTCCTGATGCTAGATCTAGTTTGAACGTCGAAACTCGTGATGCTGCCTTCATCCGTCATTGGGTCCCAGAACTCTCAACATTTCCATCTAGATACATATTCGAGCCCCATTTGGCGCCGATTGAAATTCAACGCTCTTCGAAATGCATCATTGGAGAGGACTACCCGGAGCCTATAGTCGATAGAAACGAAGCCAGAAAACGGAATATGGCCCTATTCAAGGAGAGCNTGGAAANCCTCTCTTAGATTAACCGAGANTCCCCATTGTATGATTGAGGTTCAAGAAGAGCATCTGTCCAGCGATATCTCAGTATCTTGTCCTGAACCCNAATGCTCTTACCACGCACCATCCAGCTTTCGCCTCAAAGATGGCAAAGGCTCCGCCAATAAACATCGCAAGCACCCCCANCGTCCCTATTGACTCTGGAACTGGCATTATCTCCAGCATCAGGATGAGGTANGCGACGGCTCCTCCTAATATGGCAAGAAGCCCAGCGACAAGCCTCANTGCCCTGCCTTTGGAGTCTATGTTACACTCTAAGGCCATGCTTCAACTAGTTCGCATTCAGATATGAAGAGATGTTCGTAACCTGAGTCATATTCTGCGCCAAATACTGTAGGTCGACGCATGGTCATCATGCTCNGATGCGAGATTTTCTTGCACCACATCTTCCGCCCACTGGGTTCTATCCCAATCAGGGAACATCGCGTCGCCTTCTACTGACGTGTGCACAGTAGTAACGTGTATCTCTTCGCATCTCTGAATCATCAGACCGTATATTTCGGCACCACCGATCACCCACAACTCATCACAACCCTCGGAGTAACCGATTTCCACCGCTCTCCCGTCGTAAAGAGCGACCTCCGCTCCATCTATTCGGAGGCTGGAGTCCCTGGATAGAACAATATTCGTTCTTTCTGGCAGCGGCCGATATTGGTCTGGGAGAGAGTCCCAGGTCTTCCTTCCCATGACAACTGCGTTGAAGCCGTCTCCTGTAGTGAGCTCTTTGAAACGCTTCAAATCAGAAGACATTCTCCATGGCAAATCTCCGTTTTTTCCGATGAAACCGGATTCGTCCATCGCTACGATCATTGCAATTTTCATAAATTCACCTCAGATGCTGATGGGGGCTGGAATATGCTCATGGTGGTTATAATCCACTATCCTGATATCTTCAAACGAGAATCCATCAATCTCTTTTATCTGCGGGTTAAGCTCGATTTTGGGAAGCTNGAGAGGCTTTCTCTGAATCTGGAGACGAGCTTGGTCCGTGTGATTGAGATAAAGGTGGCAATCGCCCCCGGTCCAAACGAATTCACCAGGAGAGAGATCGCATACCTGGGCCATCATGCATGTAAGGAGGGCATATGATGAGATATTGAACGGGACACCGAGAAACGCATCCGCACTCCTTTGGTAGAGTTGACAAGACAGCTTTCCATCTGCAACATAAAACTGGAAAAGAGCATGACAGGGCATTAGNGCCATCTCATCAAGCTCGCCTACATTCCACGCGGAAACGATTATTCTGCGACTTTCAGGGCTCTTTCGTATCATCTCAACAGCTGATGAGAGCTGATCTAGCACTCTACCGTCAGATGCAGTCCATCTCCTCCATTGCTTACCATATACAGGTCCAAGATCCCCATTTTCATCTGCCCATTCGTTCCATATTCTCACTTTATTTTCCTTNAGGTAAGCGATATTCGTATCTCCGCTGATGAACCACAGGAGCTCGTGTATNACCGACGGCCAATGTACCCGCTTCGTTGTTATCGCTGGAAAGCCGCCTTCAAGATTGAAGCGCATTTGGTGGCCGAAGACCGATATGGTGCCNGTACCGGTCCGGTCTTCCTTCCGAACTCCCTCATCGAGAATCCTGCGCAGCAGGTCGAGATACGTCTCCACCTTCAACCCACGACAGCACAAGTCCTTGAACGATGTGCTCATGGAGCGCCCATCGATTTTATGGTGGACATCAGTTGATTCGTGAAATTCCGGTACATTTCCCCCATTTTTCTTTGAATTTCCCCAGGTTCCCGCTCAAGAAGATTGAGTAATTCTCCCTCGCCCATTGACCCCCCTTCAGGTGATTCAATCCACTCAGCGAATGAGATTGGTTTTCCGATTCTGACAGTAACGGGCGCAAATAGTCTAATCTTCATTTTGCCAGGTTGCATGAATTCTCTAGCCCCGATTATGGCGAGAGGTACTATCTTCGCATGGGGAAACTTCGCCCCCAGACGTGCGACACCTGTTTTTCCCTGTTGGAGGAATGGGGGCTCTTCACGCCTGGACCGAGTCCCCTCGGGAAATATCCCCATCCATCCACCGCCTTTGAGAACATCAACTGCTTCAGCCAGAGCCCCACCTCCTCCCGCTTCACGATTTGTCTTGATCTGACCTGTTGTCAACATGGCTATTTTCGTAATGCCTCCATCGAAGTGCTCACTCTTGGCTAGATATCGAACGGGTCTTCTCGAACCCATTATCACTGCTATGGGGTCAATATGCGAGGTATGGTTTCCGGCTAAGATGACGGCCCCATCCTTGGGCAAGTTGTGAAGCCCTTCGTATCTGACATTGGTCAGAGACCTGACCAGGGGCGGAAATACCCTCATCAGAATTCTGTAGAAAAGCGGCGGAGGTCGCTCTTCGCCAGTACCGCTGAGTCCTGTGAACTCTGCTAGACGCTCGAAGACGTCGGTCATCACCCTCTCGCATCAGATAATCGATTTCATGCTTTTTGTGTCACAAGCCTTCATGATGCCCATCGATACCGACAATACATGGATGCGAAGAGGCGCTTGCTCGCTGTTACATTGGCGGTGATGCTGTCATCGGTGACCTCTTTGCCAGTACAGGCAGAATATACAGACGACACATGGCTTGAGAATGTAATCGGGCCCGAGCTTCTCGCGCTTGGTGATGAGTTCGGATGTCATGGACTCGAGGATATCAGCCCTGAAGAGGATACCGAGACAGTGGGCGCGTGTTCTCAATATGTGGCTTCTAGGATAAACGCCTCAAGATGGGGTCAGAACCTCATATCATTCGGAACTCCTGAAGGCGAGATATCTGAGAATCTAACAGAAGCTCTCGTTGAGGAGGGATTCAGAATCGTGGGGGATATGTCTGAAAGTGACGATCCAAGATTGAGAGTCATCGCTCGTAATGGCGGCTCGATAGAGTCGGGCCTTTCAGACAGGTCATTAATTGAAAATAGTGAGCCGGGGAAACTGGTTTCCCTCTATTGGATCGCCAGAATCGATGATATGAATATACGAAGGGATAGAGACGTGGTGGATTGGCTATCTGAGCAACCATACTGGTTCACAACATGGGGCGAATGGGTGACCCACGAGGAATCCTCGTCGCGAATAACTGTAAATCCCGTCAATGGAAGCACCAAGATAAGCAATCCAAGCAGCCTTGGATGGGCTACTCCCGGTACGATCAAGATTACGGGATTGGCCGACAGACCAGACATGGAGTGGTCAGATGGGGGGTATGCCCCCCTGGATCCGGAGGAGAATCGTCTGAGAGGCGGTTATAGGTATTCCAATGACACGTTGATAATCACGATACCACAAGGAGAATCTGTGATTCTTTCAGGAGTTCAAGAAGACGATATCCAAGTTGAGGCTACTCTGTTCAACGATCTCGAGAAAGGAGTTACAATCGCCGGCCACCATGCCACCAATATGAGGGAGTGGAGTCAAGATTTCAGAGATACTCCCTTGAGGTTCACATGGCTAATCGAGCGTTCCGAAATCCCTGAGAGGACATTGTTCCTGCCGATTCTTGCATTGAGTGTGCTGATTGCAACCCCACTCGCGATAAGGTGGGTTCTAATCAAGGACAAAGAAGACGCATCATACAACTGGTCCAGTAATCTCGACGCCGTGAGAAACCATCTCCCGGATAACTCTTGACAACACTTCATCAGACAAAACCTCGGGAGCATGAACTCCAGGAGGAAGCATCTTCGAATCCTCAATCCATGCTTCCGTACATATCGCAGTAACGAGCCCCGTCGTCCTCGCCATTGAGTGCCCGTCATCACCCCCGTAGTCTTGAACAGTCCATTCCATAGTTTCCCCATCACCGCCCTCTGCCAAGACGCGAAGCCACGTGAATTCAGGCACCTTGGGGTCATACCTCCATTCTTCGATTAGCTGAAACTCATCTAGATCCCCGGAATCTCGATGATCGATATATTTCTGAATATGCCCCGGCCACCTCACCGTGTATTCTGACATATTTTCACATGGGATCGAATTCAACAGAGACCTCAATCCATCCGTCAGGAAGGCCTCCATCGTCCCCCTCTCATCAACATCCACTGAATGGCGATCCGATAAAGCCGGTATGACGACCGATTCCCCATCTCTGATGACTCGTGCAGGCCTCGTATATTCCTCGATCACATCTGAAGGNGAGAATGGAGCCATGTACTTCCATTCCCCTAATGGGCCCGTTGGATTGCCACCCACCCATATCTTCAGATCCCGTAATGGCCCCATTTTCCTATAGGCATGTGCAGAAAGCATGTTTGAGAGACCGGGAGCAATTCCAACGTCCCACAAAACAGTCGCTCCGTAATCTCTCGCTTTCTGATCATCCCTATCAGGCGTGAATTTGCTGAAACTTAGATCCACGAGCGCACAGGGTCGCTCAGCGAGTAGAGTGGTGCATACGTGCCCTATGGAACCTGGTAGCATGTTGATGATGAAAGAATCCGTGACCGAATCCTGAATCAACTCGTGAGGATATTCATCGTGCTCGACATAATGGACCTCAACACCGGGCACACCCTCGACTCTGTATGGCTGTTGATCGTATGCATGCACTTCATGTCCCTTGCCTGCTAGATATCGGATAACGTATGATCCTACCAGCCCCGCGCCGAAACAATGTATCTTCGCCATGACTTGCGGGAATAATGCGGTATTTTTGCTTCTATCGGTCAACTCAGTCAAAGGCTTGATTGCCATAATCGGGCAGCGGACGTCATGGCTGACATCGGAATTGACCCATGGGGCTCTGATGACTCCACGGATTACGATGCTCTCTCAGAGAGATTCGGACTCGAGAAAATAGACCTCTCCGTCATCAAGAACCCAAGCATGCTCCAGCGAAGAGACCTCGTTTTTGCACATAGGGACCTCAATGTGCCGCTATCCGCAGCTGAAAGAGGAGATCCCTTCGGGGTTTTAACCGGCCTAATGCCAAGTGGCAAGATGCACCTCGGGCATACGATGGTCATAGAGCAAGCAAAATGGTTCCAAGAGATCGGAGCCGATGTTACAGTTGCTGTCGCAGATCTCGAATCAGTTGCAACCAGGGGGATGTCCCTCGAGCAGGGTCGAAAGGTCGCATTGGAAGAATATGTTTCGAATTATGCGGCAATGGGCCTCGATCCTGACAAGACCAGTGTTTACTTCCAGAGCAGTCGTCCAGAAGTACAGAGGCTCGCCTTTGTTCTTGGGAGAAGAACCAATCTTTCCGAACTGGGATCCATCTATGGTTTTGGAGGAGACACCAATCTAGCGCACGTCCAGGCCCCACTCGTTCAAGTTGGGGACATTCTTCATCCGATGCTCGATGATTTTGGGGGGCTACGTCCAATTGTGGTTCCCGTGGGCGTCGATCAAGACCCACATATCAGACTTACACGAGACATTGTATCTAAAACACAGTGGTTCAACATAAGGCATGCAAAGCCCACTGGTCTTCTTGTTTCACTCAGCGTTCAAGAGGATAACAAGGCGGTATTCGGGATGCTGGAAAGCGGCCGAATCGACAAATCAAAGAGGAATGAGGTGATATCCTCAGTCGTGCAAATATTGCATGATCTGGGTTTCGCTGACGTTACTTCTAATCCCTCTCATGGCACGGTAACGATTCCGGCCGCCACCAGATCTGATGAGCAGGCAATCAGGAACAGGCTATTGAAACTGGAGCGTTCGATGGGAGGGCTTGGTCTGATGGCCCCTGCATCTAGTTACCACAGGTTCGCCATGGGGCTCACAGGCGGAAAGATGTCTTCTTCCAAACCAGAAACTACAATCTTCCTAAACGACTCAATTGAGAGTATGAAAAAGAAGATTCGAAAAGCACATAGTGGCGGCCAGCCAACGGTGGAGGAGCATAGACGATTGGGCGGCGATACGGATAGGGATGTAGCATACCAATACCTTCGATTCTTTTTCGAATCAGATGACTCCGAACTCGAACGAATTTCCTCTCAATATGCATCTGGAAGTATTCTAGCAGGTGAGATGAAGCAGATATGCATCGAAAGAGCCGAAGAATGGCTATCCGAACTATCCGAGAAACGTTCTCAATGGTCGGATAGGCTGGAAGAATTTCTTTCCTGACGGTCAACCATAATCGAATGCACAGTCACTCCAGATCCGACATATCGAAAACAGGCACAATAGGGCCTGTGTAGAGCCCCTCTACCTCTTCATCTGTTAGATTCCTGCTACTTGCTGAATCATGCATTATCTTGGAATGCCCAAGTGGATCGAGGAGAACAAGAGTCACTGCATCGTCATCGCCCAACTTCGCATCGGCGAGACGTTGAAGAAACGCGCCACACGAATCGACATCCCCTATATCGCCCTCTGATTGTGCTTGCCTCATGAGCATACGTATCGCATCTTCGAAGCGTGATATGACTCCCTCGACATTGGAAACATAGCCATCAGCAGCTATGCCCGGCTCAACTTCTATGTCGAGCTCAGGTATCCTAACGGTGCATGATGACGACCTCACCACACGACCATCTAGAGTGCCGGCATTAATCGGAATCGTCCAAGCCACAGGTTCACCCCCATCTCCTGCTATGAAGTCAGTTTTCCTCCAACCGCATGACTTGCACGCGAGAGTTAGCTCTGTTTGCTCCCCGAAATATGGTATCTCATGAACGTTCACCAGCATGGAAACCGATGACTCTTCGTAGCACATCGGGCATGATTGCTCTATCACCGTCTCCACTTACGGCCCCCCGGTTCCTCTGGCTTGGTGGGTGGAAGGCAGTAGAAGAAGCCTCGAATGTCCGAAGTTCAGGAGTTGACCGCCCATCTGTTGTTCCACGAATACCATGAGGGGGTCAATCACCTCGGACAGCCTTTCTGGGTGATCGATGATTGGCGATACGTCTACGATGACCATGTCCCCCTGAGAGACCCAGTCCATCAGCGCCGGAAGACCGTCTGAACCGTCAATCACAGCATTTCTCAAGATTTGACCCCCTTCCTCTGGTATCGGGGCATCCGGATACATCTTCCCAAGATCGTGAAATATGGAGCCGTCACTCAATTTTGACATCTCTCCGAGTTCATCAGAAGGCCCCCTCATGGGGTCCTGTCAAGACCTCACCGCTTGAGCCCATCGGACGAAATAGTCTGAATGGCTTCATAAAGGGGTCCGGAGGTTCAGATTCAGCGGCGATTCGCCCGCTGGTGTTCACATGCCTATTGAGTCAGAGGTTATCAAAACTGGAACGAGTACTGTAGGAATCACCTTTGACGGAGGAGTTGTCGTTGGTGCAGACCACCGAGCAACAATGGGGAATTTCATTGCAAACAAGAACGTGAAGAAGCTATTCCAGATATCTGGAAGAGTTGCTCTCACAACGGCAGGACTTGTTGGCCATGCACAGTCTCTGGCTAGGATGCTATCCGCCGAGCTATCGTTGTACGAGTTGAAGAGAAACACCCCCATGACAGTCAGGGGCGCTGCTACGCTGACGGCCAACATCCTTGTTGGAAGGCCTCATTATGTGCAACTGCTCATAGTGGGGGTAGATGAATCGGGTTCTAGTGTTTACAGCATAGACTCAGCTGGTGGTTCGATTCCAGATCTGTACTGCGCCACTGGTTCAGGAAGCCCCTTCATGTACGGTGTTCTCGAAGATCAGTTTTCACCTAATATGACTAAGGAAGAAGCAATAGCCCTTGCCGCAAAGGCTCTTCTGGCGTCTGCTCAGAGGGACAGTGCCAGCGGAAACGGCATGGATCTAGCAGTCATCACCATGGAAGATGGCTACATACAGCTATCCGAAGAGGAGATAGCCTCCGCACTCGACTCACTTTGAGAGTATCAGATTCCCAGGGCATCAGCCCAGCACCCCTGTTGTGCAGAGCCTGTGGAGACGAGGTTTAGAAATGAGACTCACCTTGAATGAGGTTAAGAAGAAAATCGCTGGCATGGTCCCTTCCGGGCTAGAATACGATATCGACGTAGAAGCAGGCTCGATAGCCATAATCACCAGCGACCCCCAGTCATTCGGAAAGGGCGGTGGCGAGAGCCTCACGGTGAGAATCGCGAAATCGATCAAAAGAAGGGTCGTTGTAAGGCCCCATCCCAATCTTCTCCTATCTGAGGACAAGGTTGAGCAGAGGGTGAAGGAACTCATTCCTGCTGATGCAGAGGTCAGAAATGTCTTCATCGATCCAGCACTCTCCGAAGTCACCATCGAATGTGACGACCCCTCTGTTGCCGTTGGCCCCAAGGGATCTGTCATCCAAGCACTCAGGGACGATATAGGTTGGCTAGTCAATGTTGCAAGGGCCCCAGCATTCGAGAGTAGGACACAACACGACATTAGAAGATACAGGAGAGAAATGGCCGACGAGAGAAGGGCGCTTTTGAGAAAATTTGGTACAAGGATATACCGTCCAAAGAGAAGGGGCCCTTCATGGGCTAGACTCACTGCTCTCGGCTCATATCGGGAAGTAGGCAGGGCAATGCACCTGGTTACTACCAATGAATCTCGAGTACTTGTCGACGTTGGAGCCAAACCCACTACGAATAAGAATGAGATACAGCCGTTCTTCACAGCACCAGAACTGCTGCCTCTGGACAATATCGATGCTGTAGTCATAACCCATGCTCACGTAGACCACATAGCTATGCTGCCCGTATTATTCAGATACGGTTACAGGGGCCCCGTCTATTGCACCCCGCCCACAAGGGATTTGATGACGCTATTGCAGATAGATTACATCAAAGTCGCCAAGGCAGAAGGAGTGGAACCGCCATACAGCAAAGCCGACATACAGGAGTGCATCAAGCATGTCGTTGACATTAGTCATGGCGATAAGACAGACATAGCGCCAGACATCAAGATATCACTCGAGAATGCAGGTCACATCCTCGGCTCATCATCAGTTTACATGCAAATAGGCGAGGCTAAAAACGAACATCGCCTGCTTTTCTCTGGAGACATAAAATATGAGAAATCTTGGCTATTCGATGCAGCAACTGTGAGATTCCCGAGGGCCGACACTCTTGTTATCGAGTCTACTTACGGCGGCCCGCAAGACTTCCAACCGAATCGAGTAGACGCAACTCAAGAGATCCAGGATTTGATCAAACTCGCGGTGTCGAGGAGTGGAAAGGTATTCTGTCCTGTATTCGCCGTCGGAAGATCGCAGGAAGTGATGCTGGCGATAGACCAGTTGTTCAAATCTGGAGATGTATCGCCCGTCACCGTCTGGCTTGATGGAATGATATCCGAGGCCACGGCGATTCACGCCAGCCATCCAGACTTCCTCAATAGAGATTTACGGAGACAGGTCCTCAAGGGCGGAGAAGAGAATCCGTTCAACTCACCATGGTTCAAGCAGGTTGACTCCAGGGAGCAGAGGGAATCGATAATCAACGACCCTTCCCCCTGTATCGTATTGGCAACTTCCGGAATGATGACCGGCGGTCCGATCATGGAGTACTTCAAGAACTGGGCGCCAGAACTCAACAATACCCTCTGCTTCGTGGGTTATCAGGCATCTGGCACCCTCGGACGCAGACTCCAATCGGGCCATCCAGAGGTCCCCCTCGTGGACAGAGGTCAGACCCACATGATACCCGTCGCATGTAACGTGGTTACGATAGATGGCTTCAGCGGACATTCAGACAGAAGGCAGTTGATGGACTACGTCAAGGCACTAAACCCGACTCCAAGACGTATAATCTGCCATCATGGAGATCCACAAACATGTAACGCATTCAGACAAGGCCTCCGTGATACGTTCAGGGTACAGACCCACGCACCCGCGAATCTCGAAACAATAAGGCTGATGTAATCATAGAACCGGTAAATCGTCAGGTTCGACTTCTCGCTCTTCAACCGAGAAGCCCCCCTCCTCATAATCGGGAAGTAGATCCGCGAATTCCGTTTCTGCCCTCATTCCCGAACCACTCAATCCAATGGCCATGAACAGTGGAACAGTGAGCATCAGCGCCCAAGCGGATGTGGTGAATGATCCATTGCTGAATACGATGTACAGAGATGATAGAGCCGCACCGAATGCGATGAAGACGCCGAACCTCCTCCTGATCCGCTCAGAGCCCCCTTCCATACGACAACCGCCTCAGTCAATACTCATGAACCTCCTGCCCAAGTCAACATCGCGTGTCAACCACATACATTCTCGTTCGATGCTCCTGCGGCACTGCGACAGGAGCGATCCTCGGAAGGAGAGCATCTTGCTCCAGATGTGGTTCTAGAGATACGCTGTCTACAGAGTCTACCTTCAACTCCCCGTCCAAATTGGCAGAGGCTGTGATGCTGGCGAATACCCCTAGAGAACTCAGAAGTGAGATGGTAAATCGGATTAACTCGAGCCATAAAAATCAGAATAATCAATTGGAAAAATCCGATGGCGGCAAAGTGCTCGGAATTCTGAGGAAGGCGATGAAGAATGACGGATCTATTGAGCGCATGGATGTGGATGAGCAAGCGATCAAGGAAGGATTCGATGAGCCTGAAATAAGCACGATTCTGTCTAAAGCTGAGGCAGAGGGGATCTTAGTCCGTGCCGGCAAGGATGTTTGGAAATTGATCGAGCCCTAGGTTAGGTTCATGTCCTCTATGGTGCTGGGCGGGTTACTCACGGGCCTGTGGGTTAGTCTGGTCTATGCTAGATGCTTTGGGAGCATTTGACCCTGGTTCGAATCCAGGCAGGCCCACCATCATTCTACACACGCGAGTTTCATAGGTACAACCTACACGCCNGCGATGCATGACTGGTGGTGGGGGCGCTAGTGGGAACTGGTTCACACAGGGTTTCAGCCTAGGCATCCTCATTGCCTGGTTCAAAGATGCGTCAATTGTCGACTCAAGCATAGTATCGAGTGCTGAGACCTCTGATATGATGGTATACGGAGCAGTATTCTCTCT
Organism: Methanobacteriota archaeon; assembly: GCA_002712645.1. GTDB lineage: Archaea > Thermoplasmatota > Poseidoniia > Poseidoniales > Thalassarchaeaceae > MGIIb-N1. The sequence goes on along the minus strand of PAUH01000007.1, from coordinate 41,425 downwards.
TGCTTTCGGTTATATNGGACGNTTCTTGAAAATAGTGATANATCATCTAGAGTCAATAGAGTACGAGTCGGATTAGTCTCNGCTCGCTAGTATCGCTATCGCGTCTCTGTCGAAAACAGATATCGCTTGTGAAATCGCTTCCTCGACATCAAACCATCGAGCCTCCTCGATTTCATCATCCTTGGGAACTATCTCATCTTCAGCGCCTTCATAATTCGCCTTGTACGTGAATGAAATCCAGTCAATGCCCTCATCATTGAATATGGCCTCTCTAATGACACTGTTCTCTTTCTCCAGTGTGATATCTCCGCACTCCCCATTGTGGTCAGCAATTTCGATATCTATCCCGAGCTCTTCTCGAGCTTCCCTAACAGCCCCATCCCGAGGATGCTCGCCATAATCCACGAACCCGCCNGGAAGTGTCCAGTGTCCNGTGAAGAAACCCCTCGTGACCTTTGCCATCAAAACCTGTCCCATGGCATTGATCAGAACTACCTTGCTGACGACCCTGTGAAGCGTTCTGTAGACAGACTCCCGTGCAACAGGGTCGACAGCATCATCAGATATCACGGAGTCTTTCCAAGCCCATTCTGATGGCCAGGGTATATCTGGGGTAGCTACTTCTATGCTTATTCTCCTATCGCCGAGTGAAAAGCAATTCACTCTTCTTGGGGACCATCCTATCCCCATATTACGAGCTTCTTCAGGAGTCGGAAGACGTAACATTTCTTCCGCAGAGAAACCCCTTCTTCCCTGTACGGGTAAACACGGCCCCTCCCCATTCAGGTTAACGAGGAGCAATCTGCCATCATGCTCGAGATGGGCATACCTCTCGAGCACCTGGTAATCACGCTCCGTAGTTCAGTACATCAGTGAGCTGAGTCTTGTAAAATGAGCCAGATGCCTGTAGACTTTCAAGTTCCGACTCCTCGAGATCGAGCTCAATAATCCGTTCTACTCCGTTCTTGCCGAGTACAACGGGAACACCGATGTAAACATCTTCCATCCCATATTCCCCGTTAAGATATGCTGAGCAGGGGAGAAGTCGCTTTCGATCTTCTAGAACGGCTTCTGCCATAATGGCCGCCGCGCTTCCAGGTGCATAGAATGCAGAGCCGCGCTCAAGCAATTTTACTATCTCGCCGCCTCCCCCTGCAGTCCTCTCCCCAATAGCACGAATTGCTTCATCGTCAAGTAGTTGGGTAATTGGTATTCCAGATACCGTGGTGTACCTTGGAAGAGGAACCATGGTATCGCCATGTCCGCCGAGGACCATTGCTTGAACATCTTCATTCGAGACGCCCACTGCCTCCGCTATGAAATGGGTCATTCTTGCAGAATCCAATATTCCCGCTTGCCCAACTACTCGTTCAGCTGGAAATCCTGTAGTCTTCCACATGTGGTATGTCATCAGATCGAGAGGATTGGTGACTACAATCACGATTGAGTCGGGAGCATACTCCTTGATCCCCTTCCCTACTTCTGAGATAATCCCAGCGTTCTTGGAAATCAAGTCCTCACGAGTCATCCCCGGCTGTCGAGGGAATCCAGAGGTCACGACTACTACATCCGCCCCTGCTATGTCTTCGTAAGATGAGGTGCCGGAAATCACGCCATCGTAGTTGAGAATCTGCCCCGCTTGACTCATGTCGAGTGCCTTGCCCTTGGCAAAGCCCTCGAAGATATCCAGCATCACGATGTTTCCGAGTTTGCGTTCAGCCAAGGCAAATGCGCACGTAGCGCCAACATTCCCTGCTCCAATCACTGCTATGGTCCGACGTCCAGCGGGCATGTTCCTACCGATGAAGCAAGGGGTACTTGGGCTTTGGCGAGGTAGTTGCCCACCGATCCTCTCTCCGACGTGTTCAAGAGTCGCCTTCGGAACCGAGCATCATCCAAAGGGAGCGGACTCCTGGAGTTGTCGATAATGCGTATTGGAGTCATCACCGAATCAGAAGGCGAATCTAGAGTCGCCATTGTCCCTTCGTCGATAAGAAAACTCGNGAAGTCTGGGTATGAAGTTGCNATTCAGGAAGGCGCTGGAAAACTTTCCAATTACTCGGATCAGGACTATTCCGATGCNGGNGCAAAAGTAGTCGATAGGGAAGAGGCNCTGAAGTCGCCATTCCTCATATGCGTCAGATTTCCGGAGGGGGTCGATTTTTTCGAAGGACAGGTCATCGCCTGTATCGCCGATCCATTCAGGCATCCTGAAAGGATCAAATTTTGTAATTCGAGAAAGGCAACTCTCTTGAGCATGGATATGATTCCCAGGAGACTTTCGAGAGCACAATCTATGGATGTCAACTCGAGTCAAGATAACCTTGCAGGGTACAAGGCCGTCTTGTTGGGAGCATCGATGGTGCCCAAGGGAATTCCTATGATGACCACCTCCGCAGGCACCATCCGTCCTGCCAAGGTGGTGATTATGGGTTCAGGAGTCGCAGGACTGCAAGCAATAGCAACGGCAAAGCGACTTGGAGCAGTGGTATACGCCTCTGACGTTCGAAAGTCTGCCGCCGAGCAGATCGAATCGGTTGGCGGGAGATTCATCGAAGTTGAGGGNATGGATGACTTCGAGGACGAATCCGGATATGCAAAACCACTTACCCCCGAGTTCATTCAGAAAGTAAACAATACTGTTTGTGATGTCGCTTCAGATGCAGATCTTGTGGTCACTACTGCTAGGATTTTCGGGCGCCCTGCACCCATAACGGTCCCCTCATCAGCCGTTTCGTCATTCAAATCTGGCTGTGTCATAGTCGATATGAATGCTGATGTCGGCGGCAATTGCGAACAAACCGTTTGCGATGAGGTCCATCGTACAGATGGCGGAGTGATAGTGGTAGGGACCAGCAATCTCCCGGGCACCATACCAACAACTGCAAGCATGCTTTACTCCAACAATCTCACTACGTTTGCAGTTTCTCTGATGAATGAAAATGGCTTCACACTCTCTGAAGACGACGACATTCTCGTTGGGCCACCCGAAGGCTCGGATTTCTTTGTCCAGGGCATGGGCGGCGTACTGGTGTGCTCAGGTGGAAAAACCCACCAAAAACAATCTCGATTAGAGGGGGTCGTCTGATGGAACCAGCCACACTTATTGGAAGTCTGACACTTTTCGCACTCGCCATATTTCTGGGCTTCGAGTTGATTACGAAGGTCCCCCCTACGCTGCACACACCGTTGATGAGCGGTGCTAATGCGATATCAGGAATCAGCATTGTTGGAGCAATCTTAGGTGCAAATGTGCTGTACGAATCGGGCCATACAGAAATTTCCGGGATCATTGCCTTCTTCGCGCTTATTCTCGCCACGATAAATGTGGTTGGCGGATTTGCAGTCACCAATAGGATGCTGCAGATGATCGCAGGAAGAAGGAAAAGAGGGGGTGACTAGATGGATTCACAGTGGTATCAGATTGGATACCTCCTTTCAGCATCTTTCTTCATATTCGGTTTGAAGATGCTTGGCCATCCTCGCACCGCCCCTCGCGGTAACCAGCTGGGGGCACTTGGGATGCTAACCGCTGTTGTGACCGTCCTGCTTGAGACAGATTTGGTCAACAACCCTCTCCTCATAGTAGTTGGAATCGCTATCGGGGCACTCATCGGCGCTTGGCTGGCTGTACGGGTGGAGATGACCGGAATGCCCGAGCTAGTCGCTCTTTTCAACGGATTCGGAGGGGCTGCCAGTGCACTGGTCGCTCTTGCTGAGGCCTATGCTGCGATAAAATCCGAAAATATCCCTGAGGGATTGGAGTTGCATGTTGCATGGGTAGCCATCGGGCTTTCGGCCCTTGTTGGTTGGATGACGCTCACAGGCTCACTGGTAGCTTATGCCAAGTTGAAGGGAGGATTCATGATACTTGGGAAATGGAGGAAAACACCTACATGGGGCCCTTCNTGGCTAAATCCGATCAAAGCATTGTCNNTTGCTGCTGCCTTTGTATTGATTTTGATGACANTACAAACACCATCNGATCTTNAATTGGTGTGGCTGNTGATCGCCCTTTCGTGTGTAATCGGAGTCATCCTGGTCCTGCCAATCGGCGGTGCCGATATGCCCGTCGTGGTCAGCCTTCTAAATTCACTATCAGGGATCGCTGCGGCCTTCACAGGATTCATAATTTCTAATTCCGTGCTTATCATAGCAGGTTCATTAGTCGGTGCAAGCGGGCTGATCCTCACATTCATAATGTGCAAGGCCATGAATCGAAGACTGATCGATGTTCTGTTCAAATCCTTTGGGGGCACTGAGAAAGAGTCCGTAACTAGGACCAAAGTGGGCAGCGATCCCGACGAGGTTGCTATGATTCTGGATGGTGCCCAGAAGGTCATCATAGTGCCAGGGTACGGGATGGCTGTCAGCCAATGCCAACATCAGGTGAAGGAGTTTGCAGACCTCTTGGAGGAGAAGTACGGGACTGAGGTGAAGTATGCAATACATCCTGTTGCAGGGAGGATGCCGGGTCACATGAACGTCCTTTTGGCAGAGGCCAATGTCCCATATGAGCAGTTAATCGAGATGGATGAGATAAATCCCGAGCTACCCGAGGCAGATGCTGCCATAGTGATAGGTGCCAACGATACATGCAACCCGGTTGCAAGGTCGGGCGAGGGCCCGCTTGCTGGGATGCCTATAATCGACGCAGATAACGCCAGATCTGTTGTAATAATCAAGAGAAGCCTTTCCGTCGGTTATGCTGGGGTGGATAACGATCTATTCTACATGGACAAGACCATGATGCTGTTTGGTGACGGTAAGAAGATGATGACTGCCTTGAATACTGCCATCAAGGAGTCGTAGGCAAACGAAGACTAATCGGGGAACGGTTATGAGCGTCCAGATTGACCCGAGATACATGGGCAGAGCGACAATGCGCCGCGCGGCGGTCGCACTTCTTGTCATCGGCCTACTTTCACTCCCTGCTTTGGCTAATAGTGGCGGCCCCCCATATCTCAACAGCAATGGCGATCCAACCGCCGAGTATGGTTGCAATTGTCACAATAATGGGCAAATTTCTGATAGGGCGGTGATAATGGTGACGGGGGTCCCGATCCAGTACTCTCCTGGTGAGGAATACCCTCTGGTGATCAAGGTAGCAGATGCGCACGTCCTGGCAGGAGACGAGGGCAATACCCATGCGGGTTTCCTAATGACTTCAGGAGGAGCCGGGTCTTTCACATGGACCGATGATCAGCAAATACGCATTGCAGAGGATAGTGAAAATGATGTATCTCATTCGGATACCTCTGACGATGGGATTTGGGCTCTGACCTGGATTTCCCCTACGGAGGACGAAGGAGCAGTTTACTTCTGGCTAGCTGGAAATGCTGTGAATGGAGACGGCGCACCCGGCGATGATGATTACTGGAACATGCTATCCTTCACGGTGAATGCGCCCGGTACCCTCGCAGAAGACGACTCATCCGCGACTCTGGAAACAAGAACAGTTTCTGTTGGTGCATATGACGCTCTATTCCTGATCGAAGAGTCTCCTGAGAAGGAAGAAGAGGAGAGGCAGATGAGAATCGCAGATGCGGTCTTCTCGAACGGCAACCAACTCTACTGGGCCTCACTGGTCGCATTGATCATAGGCGCAGTCTTCCAACGAGAAATATTGGAACGAAGATATGACGAGGGTCCAGAGCCTCTGGCCACCGAGCTCGCATATCCGCAGGGAATACGGAGAGGCATAGCATCGCTCTTCGCCTTGGGAGTAGCAATAACCTGGACCGCTGATGGCGTAAATTGGTTCCTGTCCGGCACGGCATACTTCTGTGCTGCTTGGGCTGCATACGGCGTCTATCGGACGATTCTGGCCGCAAGGGCCCCCGTGAAGCCCAAGGATATGTTGTGAGGGTATATCCACATGCCCAAGGAAATGGGTCTTCACGATCATCTGGCCGAATTGAGAAGATCGTTGATCCCCCCTGCAGTCCTTGCAGCACTAATCACTGTGCTTTCTGCCACAAGTGACGACATAGTCTCGTGGATGGCATGGTGGATCGAGCTATATGACGACAGTAGCGGCGGAGGACTCTCCGTCTACGCGCCACATGACTGGTATGTGCTCAAGTGGTCAGCCGCTATTCTATTTGGTATCGCATGCGTACATCCATTCTTATGCTTCAATTTGTGGAAATTCGTTGAACCTGGCCTCATTGAAGACGAGAAAAAGACTGTATCGATCTTATTCTTTGCAGTCTCTTTCCTACTCCCAATAACGGTGCTCGCAATTGTATTGGCTTCTCCATCTATTGCTTCTAGCGCTGTTTCAGCCGATCAAATATCCGGGGTTGAGGCCGCCATCGACTCAGTGTCAATCGCTTCCATGGCAGTCTCACTCTCTTGGATATCCGTCGTATTGATCCTGTTGACGGGACTATTGTGTGTGGTGAAGGTCATAATCCCGCCTGGCGAGGCAAGAGACGGGATACGAATACGGATGCATGTAATCTTTGCAGGAATCTTATTCCTCATTCTTTCAAATGGATTCGAGGGAATGAGAATAATCATCATAATTTCCATAGCCATTATGTCGGAGGCTATCTCAGGACTTGTACCTGCACAATCCGAAAAATCATCTTAGCCAAAATATCGGCCCCTGACTAAGACACGATTACGTTGTGTTCAAGTTAAGCATAGCACACGTCGNAACATGGATGTGGTTAGGAAGGCCATTGCTGGCACCATATTCCTCCTGATTTTANTGATACAGTTGAATCCTTCACTAGTCAATAGCGCAGTCGTACCTGATAGGGGCGAAGAGAGTACAAATTCTGGATCCGANCTAGTTGCGCTGCAAGATGAAGAGCGCTGGCTGATAGTGCCAATTCACTTCCCAACCGCACCGTTCCCAGACTCAGAAATAGAATCGTTAGTCGAAGGAGAGGACGGAGCCATCGAGTATATCAGCCAAGCAAGCGGCGGCAGAAGCTCACTAGAGGTCACGATATCGCAGAGACCCTACATCGCCCCTCAACACATAGGATACTGGGGTGAAGATGCGGATGGCTCGAGAGATGTCGATGTTCAAGAACTTGTTAGCATGGCNGTCTCATACTCACTCACTGGGACAGACCTCTCCCCCTGGGATCTCGATTCAGACGGAACCATCGACAGAATCTTGTTTATCCATGGCGAGAAACCACAGGAAATTGGTGGCGGCAGTCAATCCATCTGGAGTCATTTTTCAGAACTCGATAACCCAATTGACGTCTCTTCTTGGAGTATAGAGCACTATACGATCACCTCGATACAATCAGGGCTCGGTACAGTAATTCATGAGATGCTACATCAAATGGGCGCATTGGATCTCTACGATGTGCATGGGGACCTACCAACACGGGAATGGAACGGAATAGGCGATTGGGGCATCATGGCTAGCGGTAACTGGAATGACGCGGGAAGTAGTCCAGCATTGCCAACAGCATCAACAATCACCCTAATAGATCCTGACAGGGAGCATGTTGAGATTGACCCCTCACTCGGAGGAATCTACGAGATTGAGCCATTCAGTAAAACAGGTCAGATTGCATCCATACGAGTTTCCGATACCGAATATCTTTGGATGACTTACAGGGATGGGTCGGGCTTCGATGCAGGACTCCCGGGCGATGGCTTGCTCGTAGAATATCAGGATATAGCCAACGGGGACTCTGACGATAATATGCTCAACTCCGATCCGTTTTCTCCGTGGAGCTATATTGTAGAGGCCGATGGCGATGATGCCCTCTTCTTGAATGATGATTCAGGATCCCCAACAGATGCATTCGCTCCAGGATCAATCTTCGGAGCTGAAGGGATACCAATACGCGACTCTTCAGGAACTCTAGTTAATTGGACAGTNAGCGTTTCGCAATCAGGCGACCAGGCACTCAACATAACGGTCCAGCATCTCGAAAGCAGCATCAGAATATTAGCCCCAAGAGCACCNTTCGTCCTTCTTCCCGTGGATGATATGTACTTCACTATGATAGTGGAAGAGTCGTGTAATGTAGCCATGTCATCTCGTTGGTCCGCTTCCCCTGAAGATGCGATAACTAGTGAAGCGGGATACTCAGAGGGGGCCCATTCTGTGAAAGTAATGGACATCGCGAATACATCTAGGTTGAAAGGAACCTTGCAGGCTACATTCAGTTGCGCTCAAGACGATGACACTGCCCAAGAAAATGAAATCAATATCCAAGCCAAGTGGTACAAGGTTAACCACAAGATTGACCCGATATCTCAGAGCATGGATATTTCCTCATCCTCTCCTTCATCCGTTGATTTAGAAGTTAGAATCAATGGAACAGGCCAAGTAATCTACGACGTCGTTATCGATGGACCGGCTTCCCAGATAGTGACTACAGAAAGTCCGATCAGTCTTTCAGAAGGAGATGTCATTGATCTCGAGGTAGATCCTTCAGGACTTCTTTCGCCNGGTATGATTGCAAGGGGCGAAGTTGTATTGCATGATGGCTTCGGAATCGAAACTAGAATCCCCTTCGTGCTTGAATCAGAGGGTCCTCTGGATGCGATTCCAATCGTAGGGTGGCTATCAATACCCTCGAACGGAATCTCAGTTGCCTTAGCCATGATATTCTTCTCCTATGCAAGACCCCAGAAAGAAGAACTAGCACACNATGCTAGGGGCTTCTCGGATAATGCCGATGAAGATCCAACACTGCCTTGGCCGTAATTTCTACTGTCTTCGCCTAGTGGTGGACCATCTTGCATCCGGAGGAGGCCTTACTATCGCCACATAACTCACGGAATCGCCCTCAACAACCGGTAGCAGCATTGTCTTATTCACCCCGGAGGACAGTCTCGAGCCTTGGCATGCTGATGTCCAATCAGCCGGCAGAGAATGTGGATGTGAGACCAGCCAAGGAGCATGATTTTCAGACATGTCTCCTTCGTAAGCTCGCCATCGTACACCGTATTTGAAACCGGTCCTCACAAGAAGTCCCTTATCCTCCATGTCTCTGGCAACCCTCGCACCGAGATTATCGTTTACTTCCGACAAGGAATTCTCATCAAGTACATGACCCCCAAGAAAGGAGGGAATTCCCGCTGCATCGCCCTTTTCAGAAACCCATGACGACCCGTTCAACATACCTATCGCCCCGTCCCCATCAAAGAACTGCGCCTCAAACCTGCCCTTTGGCTGAACTTCTTTCACCCTGTAAGAAACCACATCAAGATCGTCATCGACAATCAACATCTCGGCAAATCTATCCAGTTCTTTTACCGCTCTACACCAGTTCAAGAGGTCTCTGATATCAAACTCAGAACGAGCATGATTCCATCTTACTTCAGCATCCGGGAGCCCTCTTGCAGGGTGATTCTTAGCATCCCACCTAAGTGCCTGAGTGCCATCGATGAATTCAAAATCCATCTCTTTGAAATGGTCGTGCCACAACACTTTGTTACCCGGTTGCCGCATAGCTTCATTCACCAATGCCTCATGTATCAAGCTAGATCGCTTTCTAAGCGCATCGTGAAACCAATCCTCTGATGGCCATTCCATACCCCTGTGGTCGTGGCAGTAGACAACATCTGTGGGGCATAGTAGCAATACGTCGTCCATTGGCCTCCCTATCGCAGATTTGTCCCACCACCGCCGAGTAGTGACGCGTACGTCAGCAATACCACCTGGGGCCATATATCGGCGAGTAGCGAATACAACTTGGACTCGTCGGTCTTCCCAAACCCTCATTCATCGAGTCTTAGTGGAGATCTCGTGGACCGACAAGGCCTATCCGAAAAAGAGCGGAAAGAAGCCTTGAAGAGATTGTCAAACACCCTCCGATCATCAGAGCGCGAGAAAGTCATCTTGGTCGGGGATGTGATGCTAGATCGATATCACCACGGATTTGCAAATAACCTCAACTCCACCGCTCCTGTGCCCGTACTCAAAATAACCAGAACCGAAGAGAACGCAGGTGCAGCTGCCCACATTGCTCAGAGTCTTGCCTCCCTCGGTATATCTGTGGGCCTGCACGCAGTTATCGGTTCAGATAGTGAAGGCATGGCAATAAGGGATAGCCTGGAAGACTTGGGAGTGGAGACTTCTGGGCTGGAGATTATAGACGACCACTCGACACTAGTCAAGACAAGATACTTCGCCTCGAGGGAGAGTTTGTTGGATAGACCGCAGATCATGCTTCAAGCTGATAGGGAAGACCCCGATGGCATTTCGGATAATATCTCGGACATAATCTGCTCCAAGGCACTCAAGGCGATGGAGGGGTCGATTTCACTGGTCATCTCAGACTATGACAAGGGCGTAGTGACTCGTGAAAGCGCACGCAAGCTGATCGACGAAGCAAATCGCCATGGAATCCCAGTCATAATGGATCCGAAACTGACAGGCCTCGATAGGAGCGGTGACTCAACAATAGTGATATTCGAGAGGAGGGGGCTTGACTTGCTTCGTCGAAGAATGGGCCATGATGATGCCACGTCCGCCACCGAGGCTCTGATGAATGAGTACGGATGGGGGGCAGTGTTGGTTCTTGGAGGCAATGCTGGGGTGACGCTCTTCCATTCGGATGGCCGCCAAGTGTTTTCGCCTACGTCAATAATCAATCCAAGACAACAGATAGGCCTTCATGATGCAGCGGCATCAGCGCTTTCCTTCGCTCTTGGCAACGGACACGACTTGATCGACGCCTCGATTCTAGCAGGAGCCGCATGCGACTGTATCCTGGCATCCCCTCATGGCGAATCAGTTCTAACAAGGGAAGCATTGACACTCAGGGTCGATGAAATTCTATGGCAAATGAAAATCTCAGATCGTTGAACAAGAAGGCGTCGTCTTCATACGTGCCCAGTATGGGCAACGGATGTGAAAAAAGGCAATATCCGGGCTCTAGTGACGCTTCTCAGTGTTACTATAATTGCTCTATCCGCCTCCAACTCGATTACGGCTGAAGAAGCAGAAAGTCACGACGACTCAACTCCCCCAGTACCCATATTCGAGATACAGGATGAAATCAACGAGAGTCCTGAACCAATGATTCTGGATGCATCTCTTAGCTACGATCCAGGCACTGATTCGAATGATTTGAGATACATTTGGTCCGGGACAAGGGGCGCAGACAACATTGTGATAGACTACCATGAAAACGAGTCTGTTGCCCTAATGCCGATCGGAGTGGCAGGAACCTACAAGATACGTTTGACAGTATTCGACCCATCTATGAACTCAGCAACTTTGGAGCATGAAGTCAGGGTAATCGACGTCCTGCCTCAGATACAAGGAACATTTGCTTCACAAATTATATCCGATGGGGCATCGATAGAACTTCCGGATTCTTCAGGACCATGGTCGATAAATGCAACTGCTTCAACAGATGGGGGTTCTGAGGTAGCTGATTGTGAGTGGTATCTGGACAACTCTATCTGGCTTGAGGGGTGCAAACACTCTATTCAAGAATGGCCTGCTTTGGGTTTTGAGTCCAGGAATGTACGTCTTGAGGTGATGGATGATGACGGATCTNTGAGTTCAATGGAATTCATCTTGGTGAATGAGGCCCAAGAAGACTCGAACCGCGACATCTATCTTGCTCTTGGAGCACTCTTAATCGTCGGAACTCTTGCCACCGTCTTTCGAAGGCGATCGAACTTCGATATACCAAAATGGCCTTCTANGGTATCTGGTGAAGACCACATGCTCAAGTAGAGGCTGGAATTAGAGCCAATCATGCACAGCAGCCCGCCGTTCGGCCGTGAGGAGTATCTCCGCCGNCAGTCTGCGTTGCTTGCACAGATAGACACGTCCACTGTACTGTTGGTGCCAACTAACCCGATTATGAGGAGAAGTCATGATGTGAACTTCCCATATAGAGCCTCTTCAAGTATCCTCTACCTTTCAGGATGGAGTGAGCCCAACGCTCTCTTTGCAGCATGGCATGATGGCGATAAGTGGGTAACAGCACTATTTGTCAGGGATAATGACGAGGCCGCTGAACGCTGGGAAGGCAGGAGAGTCGGCGTCCAAGGGGCATTGGACAACTGGCCCATCGATCATGCTTTCCCACATCCATCTAGGCTGGAGGTACTTCAGCCCATATTGGAAAAGAGATCGACTGTAGCGTTGTTACAGGGTTTTGACAAAGATGTCGATGAATTTGTTATCGGAATGATTGCAGAAAAAAATAGGGATAAAACAGTCACAGGCAGAGGGCCTTCCTCATTGACGGACCCATACTCAATACTTGCTGAATTGAGGTTGAGAAAATCAGATTCAGAAATTGAGCATATGAGGAAATCCGCATCAATAGCAAGTGATGCACATCTATCGGCAATGAAAGAGACTTCAGGAGCCACGACTGAATCGGAAATCCAATCAATCATCGAAGCAGTCTTTACGCGCAATAACTCTCAATGCAGCTATGGATCCATAGTGGCAGGTGGCGACAATGCAACCATACTCCACTATCATTCCAACTCCGAGCCTATCCGGAACGGGGATTTAGTTCTGATAGACGCTGGATGCGAAGTGAATGGGTATGCCTCCGACATAACGAGAACATGGCCAGTATCTGGAAAATTCACCAAGAGCCAGAAGGAAATCTATGAAATCGTTCTCGAGGCACAAGAGGCGGCCATATCCGAGTGTAGGCCAGGTAATTCATGGTCAGACCCGCATAGGGCTGCAATGGAAGTAATTTCAAAGGGATTAATCGATCTCGGAATTCTCGATTGTTCGCTAGAGGCCGCAATGGGCGAAGATCTGAATGGCGAAACTCGCCGATATTTCATGCATGGAACTAGCCATTCTCTCGGATTAGATGTTCATGACGTAGGCATCACCAGGCCTAATGGTAAGGGGCCAGGTAGAATCTTGGAGCCTGGCATGATTCTGACGGTTGAGCCAGGCCTNTATTTCCCACTTTGGACCGGTGACGNGGGCNCCCCTGAACGCTATCTGGGAATCGGTATACGCATAGAAGACGACGTACTCATAACAGACAATGAGCCTGAAGTTCTCACTAACCACTGCCCGAAAAGAGTCGAAGATATTGAGATGGTAATCGGTTCGGAGGCATGAGATTGACTATTTCAAAACCTCAAATAAGTTCGCCTAACTCACGGATTGAGCTAGATCAGGCCACNGTCATATACGCTGATATGGAATTCCACGAGCTCTTGAACATGGCTCAAGCAAGAAGAAANATGATGGTTCCGGGCAATCATGTAACGTACCTAGTTGATAGGAATATCAACTACACGAATGCTTGCACCATAAACTGCCAATTCTGCTCTTTTTATCGTCCCCCCGACCATCCTGAAGCTTACACTCAGACTGTCGATGAGATAAGTGAGAGAATATCCGCATTAGAGGAGGTCGGCGGCACCAGGATTCTCATGCAAGGGGGCGTGAATCCCGATCTCCCATTAGAATGGTANACTGAACTAATTTCAGAGCTAAGGTCGAGACACCCCGGGATAGCATTCGACTGTTTCTCTCCAATCGAGATTGAGGGCATCGCGAAAGTTGCGAGTAAGACCACGGCTGAGGTATTGACGGTGCTCAAAGAAGCAGGAATGACAGGCCTCCCTGGTGGCGGTGCAGAGATGTTGGTCGATAACGTAAGGCTAGATGTCTCTCCAATCAAGGGTTCATCAGACAGGTGGATCGAAGTTATGAGGGAGGCACAGAGGCTCGANTTGACCACATCTGCGACAAACGTCTTCGGATTCGGGGAGACGTTNCGTCAGAGGATAGAACACCTAGACCGTATTAGGAATCTACAGGATGAAGCAATTTNAGAAGGGAGAAGGGGATTTACGTCATTTATCGCGTGGCCCGTCCAGCTTGAGAACAACTCATTCGGACTGAGAAATAGGGGGAGAAATAGAATCGAGATGGGTGCTGGACCAATTGACTATCTCCGCCATCTAGCGATTTCAAGACTTTATCTGGATAATATATCGCACATACAGGCATCCTGGCCAACCATGGGACTTGGAATTGCCCAGATAGGCCTCAGTGCTGGTGCAGACGACATCGGCTCCACTATGATGGAGGAAAACGTAGTTTCTGCCTCTGGAACAACTCGAACTTCAGCCTCTGAATTAGAGCTGAGGAAGACGATAGAATCAGCAGGTTTCAAACCCGTTAAGAGAGATTCNGATTACCAGCATCTATGATTCTGGCCATCCATCTAAGGGATCTAGATCCCTCACACCAGATAGCGGCATGATTGGTATGGNAATATCGCCTTCNCGCATCGGAACAGTCAGTTCTTGTGACCAACCGATATCCAATCCATCTTTAGGCACCCCATACCGAATTTGCTTACCTTTGCTTAAGTCTCCGGAACCCCTCTTGCCTATCAGTTGAATTTCCCAATGCACGGTGAATAATGGGGAGTAAATCGAACCCGGCCAAAGATTCTCAGGCTCAGGAAGAAACATGCTTCCACCATCTNCTTCGACAGGTATCCACTTGCCGGGGTCAGAAACCCTCAATGGCTCCAAGACGAGGGAACCTGAATTATCAGATGACATCGGAACAGTCTCCCCCACATTGGTTCCATCTGATTCACCAAGTGCTATTCGAGATACTGGGGTGGGCGTGGAAAGACCCGGAGGAGGNTGACCNTCCTTCCTCCTCCCAACCATGCTAAGAAGCGTCTCTCTTTCTGGAACTGGCATCCCGACAACCAATCTCGCATGTGAAAGTGAGACTTCTGCTGGTTTGGATAGAATTTCTATCTCCACACCGTCACCCTTCCACTTTGTTCGGACCTCNAGTGGCAAAATTGGGTCTGAGAGCCAAGATCGCTGCTTCNTCAAATCTCTGAGATTAGAGGCAACTCTGAGGAATATCGGGACTATGAATATCGGGAATGCTATGAATAGTATTGCAGGATAATCCAGTGGGCCCAATGAAANTGGCTCACTAAGAATCCATCCAACTAGGGGTATATCTTCTAGNATGCCGCCAAAAAAAGCCTGAGCAGATAACGCTGCGAATATCGCGAACACACCGTAAGGAAGAATCTNCCTAGATATCTTGTGAAGAGGATCAGGTTTGATGAACCAGCCTTTNCGTTTCGATATAATCAGATCATCAGGAGTGTTCGACACNGGNAACTCCTCTGCAATGGCGCCCTGATCTTTATCCAGAGGAGTCCAATGAGCATACCAGCTTGACTCAGATCCGATTTTAATTGGATTTTTAATTTCGGTCTTAAGCAAACATTCGACAGGCTTGATCAATTCAGGATTCGCCGAATCCCTGTCAAAAGGGGGATACCTCATCGATATTTTGCTTATGGACATAACATCACGCAAAGATTAGTGATCCAGCCGCCTTACGCGCCAGTTTTCTGAATTCGGGGACATCCTTTAGCAGCCGTAAGCCCAGAGGTATGGGATTCTCAATCTCCCCATATTTCTGAATCAAGGCTATCACTTCTGGTTTAGCCCACACTTTGAAGATAGCCTCCAACTCTTCATCAGTAGTCGATGTTAGGAAAGCGTCTCTCAATGCTCTCGCCCTATCGTGTCTTTTCGCTATTGGTTTGATTGCATCAATGCAAATTTTATCTGAACGCTTCTCATTGATTTCATCTGATTCAATTACTTTTGAAATGTGGTCAACTAGCGCATCTACATGATCAAAACCCGGGCCTATGCCTCCTCCTGTTGTGGGCTTACAAAGGCCAGCAGCATCTCCAAACAGCATCACTCGTCCCCTCGAAGGTCTTCTGACCGGTTTGGCTGGAACAGGGCCGCAGTATCTTCCCACTTCCGAACAACCCGAGAATCTATCTCTCCATAGGTGATGATTTAGGAGGGAGTTCAGGGTATCCTCGCTCGAGCGCCCCTCAAGAAGGTCGGGCCTACTGAAAGTTCCAATTCTTGTCGTCGTACCAGTGGGTATGGCCCATGCAAAGAACCCCGGGGCGACGCTTCTTCCGGTGTACATGTCCAACTTTCCTTCTGAATGTGAGTAACCTGTAACATCAATTTGGAATCCAATCATCATCTCCCGGACCCTCCCCATTCTGTGGTAGCGACGAGTCCAAGAATGCGCGCCATCAGCACCCAGAAGAACTCTGGAAGATACCTGTATGGTGCCGCCGTCACACTCAATGGT
Source organism: Methanobacteriota archaeon (assembly GCA_002712645.1). Taxonomy (GTDB): domain Archaea; phylum Thermoplasmatota; class Poseidoniia; order Poseidoniales; family Thalassarchaeaceae; genus MGIIb-N1. The sequence goes on along the minus strand of PAUH01000007.1, from coordinate 25,314 downwards.
GGTCTCTACACGATCGTCACGAACTTGAGTCTCAACAGGCCTAGAATTCAACATTAAACCGGCCCCGGTCGAGACAGCCATGTTCACTACTGCCTCATCGAAGAGCTTTCTGCAGACTGACCAGGTCCTGGTCCTATCGGGCGACCCTATCTCGACAAGCGTACCTTCTGGGCCATGAATCCTCGCGCCCCATATCCTTGTCTGAGATACTTCTTCCAAACCAACCTTTGACATCGATCCGGGATTGACCAAGCCAGCGCACTGAAATGGTCTTCCAATTTGGGCGTGCTCTTCGAGCATAAGTACTGATTTACCCTTATCTGCAAGTCTTTTTGCAAGATAGCCACCAACCGGCCCAGCGCCCACAATCAATGCATCAACCTGAATCAAATCACTTCCTTTTGCGTCGACCTCTGCCCTTTATACCAAGTCGTTCTCTCATGGCCTGAATCGAATTGCTAACCACGGAACCATCAAGCTCCTCGATACTTTTCGTAGAGTACTCTTTGCAAAATGCCTCTTCATTCACCTCAGCCTTCTCCAGTAGAGATCTGAGATATTTGATTTGACGTTCAGTGGGCGGTCTAGGCCTCCCTCCTTGAATTTCGATCAACTTCGATATCAATACAGATGCGGATCCAGATCTCCCCCCGGTTAATTCATCAATCGAGTTGACTTCAGCCAAAATAGCAGCATCATCCAAAGAAATGTCAAGCTGATCGCAGAGCCTCAAAATTAGATTCATCTGCTTCTCGGAAGCTCCTGCTGCGACGTTCATCTCCCTGAGTTGCTCGATGAGGTCCTTTGCTGTAGACCCGTCTATATCTTCAAGACTCTCCCCATTCATAATTTTACTTCGCTCTTCTTCATCGAGAGAGTTGAGAAGTTGCTTTAGGAAAGATTTCTGCTTTGGAGTGGGCTTCGATCTCCTCAACTCTAAAGCGGCCGTATGTGCTTCGGAAAATCCTCCTACAAAGTTAGACCAGACATCGGGCGCTTCGATTTTTCCATGCTCAATCCCATCTAAACTGGCCTCCATTCCCGCTGTGAATTCTGATTCAAAAACACCCCTATCGCCATCATTGCCATACATGGGAGCTATTTCTTCCCAAAGGAGGATTCCACGGTCTGTAGGAATTAGAGACCCATTCTCGCTAACAACGTATCTTCTCTTGTCATCAAGTAGCTTATCCACTGTTGAAGCATATGTCGACGGTCTTCCGATCCCCCTCTTTTGCATACTCTCAACCAGGGTGTGCTGTCTAAGTCTACTGGGGGGCTTCGTCTCATCTATAATCAGACGAGGACTTTCTTCATTCGTCAGAATCTGGATACTGCTGCCAACCGTCGTACCTGTTTCTGGAGGATTCAAGTTCGGTGTGGCTCTCTGAGTACCAAATGCCCATTCCCATCCGGTCTTAACTCTCCATGACTTGCTGGAAGTCAAGACTTTTTCGAACTCATCCACGCGTGCTTTGATAGACAATGTTGAATATTCCGAATCTACCATTTGACTAGCAGCAAATCTGCTCCATATCAACGAATAAAGTGACATCTGCGCCTTATCGAGACCATCGGGCGATTGGTTGGAGGGGTCGGTTGGACGTATGGCTTCATGCGCATCCTGAACCGCACTATCGCTGACCTCCCCTACGATGCCCGGGGCAGCTCTGAGAGCATCAGAACCGACATTCTTCGAGATATACTCCCTGATCGTACTCCTGGCCTCGGGACTAGTGCGCGTGGAGTCTGTTCTTAGGTATGTTATGAGGCCCTGCTGATATAGGCCATTAGCAACATTCATGACTCTTTTACTGGTCCAATTCAAATCAGATCCAGCCTTTCTAAGAAGAGTCGGCGTGGAGAATGGTGGCTGTGGCTTACTTCTTCTCGACCCTGTCTTAACATCGGTAATTTCCAACGATTTATGCTTCCCGAGGGCTGAAAATGCTTCTTCAGCCAACTTCTTGTTATTGGTCCGATCCGGGTGATGTTTTGGCTTGTCTGTGGACTCGTCAAACCAAGCCTCAGAATCATCTTTCTCATGAAATCTCACTTTGAAATGGAACTCATCCGAATCTGCTGTGACGGCATAATACGGCTGTGGTTCGAATGCCAATCTTTCCAACTCTCTCTCGACTAAGATACCCAGAGTTGGCGTCTGGACCCTTCCCATTGAGGTAAGATTCCAAGATCGAGAGAATTTCGATGCCCTATAGCCCACCAATCTATCCATAAATCTCCGAACCTTTGCAGCCTCGACTAGATTCATGTCCACCTCCCGAGGATTACCAATTGCATCCATTATGGCACTCTTGGTCACCTCGTTGAAAGTGACTCTCTTGGTCTCAAAGTCTGAAAAAATCTCAGCCAATCTCCATGCGATGAACTCTCCCTCTCTGTCGGGGTCCGTTGCAATGTAGACGGTTTTAACGCCATTCTTTTCAGCCTTAGAAATTAATGACTCAACCAATCTCTCTGTATTCTCCCTTTCCTTGGTACTATTACCTGACCAGTCCCACGGGGGTTCTGGAAGCACATCTTCCTTAGATGCCCACATTGCCTTGTTGGCTTGTTTCCTATCGGGGTGAGCCCTGCCCGGAAGATCCTGTACATGGCCCCGGCATGACTCTACAAGATACCCTTTCCCAAGATACCCCTGTATCTTCTTGCCCTTGGCCCCTGACTCCACAATAACCAAGCTACTCATGGATACTCATTCACTCCGCATCGAGGTAACTGTATAATTTAAATGGGCGATATGTGGTTAATTTTTCACTACTGTACGCCATTCTCTTTCAGACCACGGCTCAACATCAACACACCCGATACAACCAGGGTACCCAGCAGATGCAAGTGAGACAATTGAAGAGAAGAGATTCTGAATTTGAAGTCCAACATCACCTGGGAGCCAGACAATATCTTCGGCATCAGGTTCATTGCCTCCGATAACCCCCCCATGTCCGCCAAAGGGGGATATCCTCATTTGGCCGGAAGAATCACGTCCACCGTATTCGACGTTGATTATTATCGAGGGATTAGCATCCGCTGCAATTACAAGAGCCTCTTCCATTCTACGTATCCCAGCTTCATTCCCTTCAAGCAACAAACCCCTTGATTTTAGGATGCGTTTGGCTAGTTCTAGAGCCCCAGCATCCGGCGTCATGGAGCTGTTGAGTCGCCAATCCTTGAAGAACCTGACACAGCAGAGGGGATGGAAGATCATGTCATACGGCCTGTTGGTGAGACCACTTCTCAGATTCTTTGATTCTGAAAGTGCACACGGAATGAGCCTTTCTTTGGGCTCTACTGTAGCATCTACTGTGATAGGCCAGAAGCTCCTCGGAACGCTCTATAGAACGCCTTCGCTGCCAGTCGATGCCTTCGGATCCCGATTCAGACACCCTGTGGGCNTAGCTGCNGGATTCGACAAAAGATGTGAGGCGCTTTCNCTCTGGCCATCCATCGGCTTCTCATGGACTGAGGCGGGGGGCATCACATACCATCCGCAGGATGGAAATGAGAAACCCAGAATGTTCAGGGCAGACTCTGATCGANCTCTAGTGAATCGAANNGGATTCAATAATCCAGGTGCTGTTGAGGCTAGGAGGACCCTACAAAGAACTCTTGATTCAGGCAATTGGCCGAGAACGCCGCTTGCAATAAATGTCGGATGTAGCAAAGTCGCTATGAGTGACAACCAGCCGGAGAAGGACTACATAGCAACATTACAGCAACTTTGGGATTTTGGAGATATTTTCGTGATAAATGTCTCTTCGCCCAACACGCCCGGTTTGAGGGATCTGGGACAAGAGGGGCGGCTATCGTCCCTACTTGACGCGATAAACTCATTCCGTTCAATGCGGGATTCCGATCATCCAGTCCTTCTCAAGGTTTCACCAGACTCACATGATGACGATATCAGGATGATGGTGGACATAGCCTCTTCAAGAGGCATAAANGGATTCGTTGCTGTAAATACGACAGTTGGCAGGCCAGATCCCACATCTACGCGCTCAAGAAGAGCTTTCAGCGAGGATGGNGGGCTGTCAGGCAGACCTCTNGCAACTCGTAGCGCCGAGGTCATTCGGATTATNCACAGGCAAGCGGGCCCAACACTNCCGATAGTCGGTGTTGGCGGTATAGACGGCCCNGAAGCCGCATGGAAAGCAATCACAAATGGTGCAACATTACTNCAGNTATACTCTGCTCTAGTGTTCAACGGCCCCGGAGTTGTGAAGAAGATAGTTCGAGGTTTGAGGTCNAGGCTGGATAAAGCCGGAATTCAACACATCCACGAGGCAGTTGGCATGGATGTGGAATTCTGAAGGTAAGCCTGATGAATGTCGGCGATAACCAACAGTCATGGCCTCTACGCGAGCCTCACGCCTTCTCGCNGTCGGCCTCTTAATCACAGTACTAGTATTNGCNATGCTAATACAGGCTCAACCCCTTCCACAGATCACTGTCGACGAACTTGTCGACAACTCGGACACACATGAAGACAAAGAGGTACATGTTAGAGGAATTGTGGTGGAAGGGTCAATATCCGAAACCGGCCTTTTCTTCATTCTAGGTGGAAATGAGCACGAGATAGCCATAGACGTAAGCGGAATCTCCACCCCTGAAGGACTCGTAGAAGGCAGCACAGTAGTCGTTCAAGGAAAATTCAGATCAACTGCAGACGGTTGGGAAATCGATGCAACTCAGGTTCAGACAGGATGCCCCTCGAAGTACGAATCTGATAGTTAGCCGTGCATTATTTCAAATGTAAAGCCACTTTTGGATAACCGGGCTAGGGGGAGTGCTGGCGTGCTCTGTATCACAAATCGTCGATATGGTGACCCGAAGTCTGAGGGCGGCGGAGACGATTTACGAATGTATCATCGGTTGACTAAGATGCCTCGCCCCCGAGAGATCGAGGTTGGTGGAGGTCGATTCCGGAGGGAATCGATGACCACGCTGCCCGGGAATCAGGTCAGGCGCGGAAGCGAGCAGCCCGACCGGGGACTCTGGATGCCTCGGGACAGCGGGGCGGAGGAGATCGATGAGTTTGCAGACGTGAAGACGACCGTCCACCGATGACGCGCCCACTAACTGCTATCTTGCATTTTACCGCGCTAGCGAGGTCGAGTCAACCCCACCCATCTGACATACTATTCTGAAGTGTTCCTCTTCAACTGGCTGAACGGAGAGTCGCTGACCCCTAGCTAGAAGAGCCATCCCCTCGAGATCTCCGTTTTGCCGCAGCGCATCCAGCGGAACTGCCTCCATCTCCACCACAGGAGCAATGTCGACCATGAACCATCTTGGTGATTCAGGTGTGGATTTTTCATCCATGTACTTCGAATTGGGGTCCCATGAGGTATGGTCGGGATATCCTTCTCTGACCACCTTCGCAACTCCTGCAACATGCGGAGGCTTGCAGTTTGAATGGTAGTATAGGACTAAATCACCAATTTTCATTGAGTCCCTCATGAAATTTCTAGCTTGGTAATTTCTCACTCCATCCCAGTGGGTTTCGCCATCTTCCACTAGCTGGCTCCACGGATACACGTCTAATTCACTCTTCATCAACCAACTCGCCATCACCACGCCTCCTTAGCCTCGTACACTGGTATCTGAGGCTCATTGTCGCTCGATTTAGAACGTCCGCCAGATATCTTCAGTATCATCGAGTTAGAACCTCCCGTGAGTGGTATTCCCGATTTTACCAAGAATGAGTATATCGCGGGAAGCAGGAGAAGTGCAGAAAGAGCGGCAACCACTAGGAGGATGATTATGACTGTAATGAACGGCTTGATTGCGGGTATGGGTATCAGGTACGCACACGTCATGCCTGCAGCTGTTACTATCGTCGCTTCGAACAGGCTCAAACCGGTGCTTGCACATGATGCTTCTATGGCTTCAATACTCCCGCCCAATTTCTTTACCCGATTGGCAATATGTATGGAAAAGTCAACGCCTACGCCGACAAGTATCGAACCAATCATGACCGTAACCAGGGACAGTGATACATCGCCAGAATCCATCACCAGCCATTGCATGCCCACGGTGAATCCCACTGGAACCGTTGTGAGCAATGCGAACCTCAAGTCCCTGAATACTAACCCCAGTGTAATCACAGTAAATAGTAGTGCGAATCCCAAGGACCTCCATTGCGAGCCTACAATCAGCTCATTCACCTCTATCGTGATGGATGCAACTCCGACAAGGGGGGTCGATGTCAACGCCCCTGACGTATCTTGACTAGCATAGAGATCGATCTGCTCTGTTGCTGACTTAGTGCGTTGAACGTCCATGAACGGCATATCGATGTAGATCAGACTAGATTGGAAATCTGGAGCGATGAAGAACTCCCTCATCTCAAGAGACAGACTGTTGTAGAAAACGTAGATTAGGAAATTCTGTGCCTGAACGCCACCTGCTTCCTGTGCGTCAAGAAGATCTAGTGCACCCCAGAATGATACATTTCCATTTCGGCTATTATTGAACAGTATATCCGAAACCTGGTCAACAGGCTCATTAATCGGGTCAGGAAGTGGGAGGTCGTCTATTGCATCGTCAATTGGCGTTCCAGAGACATTGATGCCGACCGCTATGGCCTTCATTAGGAAAACCACAGATAACGCAGTTGTGCTTTCCACAAGATTACACTTGGACTCCAACTCTTCCATACCTTCGAGGTTGGCATACGGATCTCCAAGTAGTACTGGATCGCTGAATAATGAGGGATTCGCAGATATATCGGCTTCCACGAGTAGGAAGCCGGGCTGCCCGCCATCGAACTCGTCGGAATAAGTTCCTAACTTCTCAACTGCAGCAACAGTTTCTGGAGCCATCTCGAGTAAGTCGATATTTTCTTCGACATTTGTTCTGCTATACCCTGCAGATACGAGAACGAATACTAGGAAAACTGTGAGTGTAAGCTTACTCCACTTAGTCGGGACCCCGACGCTCGCAGTGAAAATTCTGGGAGGCGGGTGTGATGGTTTCTTCAAGTCCAAAATCATAGTTAAATTCGGGACCATCAGCATCGTCATGATGTAAACGATTACTATGCCCATAGCAAGACACCAACCCACTGTTTGAATGGGGGCCATGGGTGTGAAAGTAAGAGAAATAAATCCAATTATCGTAGTTATCGCCGAGAGTAAAACCGCTCGTCCAGTTGAGTCAAGAGCCGTCCTGATCTTTTCCTTCGGCGTACCTTTGGACTCCGCATAACTATTGGTTATGTGTAATCCGTACGAGACGCCTAGAGCTAACACTATCGGACCTACAATAATCACCGTCATCGTGACCTCATAATTCGTAAATCCGATTACCCCCATCGTAATGAATACTGAACACAGTGTGGGCAGGCCAGATATGATTACGACCTTCACCCCTTGCACGAATCGTATTCTTCCTGTCTGAAGTAGGTCGCAGTGGAAGAAAAACAAGGATAGAGCAACTGCTATACCCCCCACTGGGAAAACCTGCCAGAATAATTTGAATGACTCTTCGGTAACGGCATTTGTGAGTGGAACAGGACCAGTCAAGGTCATCTTGAGATTGAGGCATCTTTCCCCATCCGTTGAATTCGCATCCTCGATACATTCAGACTCTTCACTATTCCAGTTATTTTCGTTCGCAATACCGGATATTATGCCCTGGGTCCTTTCAATGAGTTCCGAGACAGAGGAGTCTGCAACCCCATCTCCATCGCGATCGATATCATCTGCGACGCCTATGATGATTACAGCACGATTCCAATAGCCGGCCTTTTCTGCTTCTTTTATGCCATCCCCATTGGAATCCCTGCCCACGTCACGAACTAGTTTGTCAAGGGCGTTTTGAGGCATTTCATCGAGAATCTGGTCAACTCTTTGCTGCTCATCGGGTATGTCGTAATTACCTAGAAAATCCTCATTTTGAGATAATGTGGCATTTATTGATTCTGCAAGCTCTTCATTCCCTATTGCAGTTGCTATACCGGACCCAAAAGAACTGATGACGCGCCCTGCGCTGGAATTGACCTCCTTTACAACTGTAGATATCGATAATGCGTAAATGATATCGTCGTTCTGGCCATTATCATCCCTATGGGTATTGAGGCCACGTTCGACACGATCCATCTCCTCCAGAATTCGCACGGTTGTGATGTTGTAATCTTCGGATTCGACGTATATTATCATCACATTTGTCGTCCAAGTCTCTTCAACCCTGTACAGATTCCGGCTAACATCTGAACCTTGTGGCAAGTAAACTTCTAAGTCGCCATTGACATTCATCGACGCATCTTCATCACACCATGACGGGTTGTAACCGTCTCTGCAATCATTGATGCCGGAGTGCATTATGAAAAATCCAGTAACGATTAGACACAGTACAACGGTTACTACTGGGGCTTTGATGAGAATCTCGCTTGTATCTATCCCGCTCAAACCCTGTCTCTTTTTGTTCGACTTTGTCCTTCGGAGTGACTCGGCTTTCTCAGAAACACCTTCCAACGCTTTCTTCGCGCGCTGCAGGGCCTCGCGAGTCGCCATGACCAATGAGCGTGGCAGTAACTGCTTCAATACGACGGATGTTTTGGGTATCTTTACCCGTTAAAGGCGATGAATGACAATCGTCAAGTGCACTGCACTAGGCCCGAGGCTGAAGAAATATGGGTGAGACGCGATTCGAGGACAAGAGATGGTCGGTAGACCTCGAGCATAAAATCCTTGATCAGCTCGACGAATCCTCGTCAAAATCCCATTTCTCCTTCAATCCGTCTTCTGAACGGGAGATATTCGTAATTGACACTCCGCCACCTTATCCGAGTGGCACTTGGCACATCGGCGCCGTTGCACAATACAGCATGATAGATGTTATCGCGAGGAGTCAAAGGCTCCTCGGCAAGGAAGTGTATTTCCCATGGGGTGTCGATAGGAACGGCATCAATATCGAATTCACAGTTGAGCGAAAACACAACCGAAAGATGCGCACTTTCGATCGTGCTGATTTTATTGATGAATGTCGTATTACAATTGATGAGTACACAGATGCAATGCGAAAAACTGCGAGAAGGGTCGGACTCTCATGTGACTTCGATACGCAGTACCTGACCGACTCTCCGGAGTATAGGTCCGTAACTCAATCAATCTTTGTCGATCTGTTGTTGAAAGGAGATATTGTAGAAGATCTAAGGCCCAATCTCTACGATCCAGTCGAGGGGACAACCATTGCCGATGCGGAGGTTACGAGAGTGTCAAGAGCAACCAGGTTGGTCCATGTCGAATGGTTAACTGAAGATGGTCAGAAAGTCATCATATCCACCACAAGACCTGAATTAATCTGCGCTTGCGGTGTTGTTCTCGTTCACCCGGAAGACGAAAGGTACACGCACTTGATTGGTAAGAGGATTTCTCTTCCCATGCCAGTGAACGGTCGTGCAGAATCGGTAGAAATTATAGCGCATCCTTCGGTGAAAATGGACTTCGGATCAGGAGTTCTTATGGTCTGTAGCTATGGTGATCAAAATGACGTATCGGTGTTCAGGGAACTAGGCCTAGATCCCTATCAAGCCATCGATTTAGATGGTAGAATGACGGATATTTCTGGACCTCTCTCTGGCATGAGTGTGATGGAAGCTAGAAATGAGGCTGTCGAACTTCTTGAGAGGGACGGTAAAATCGATTCCATCGAAGAACGAGATCAGGAGATACCCGTTAGTGAAAGGGGCGGCAATCCTATCGAGATTATACTATTGAAAGAATGGTATGTTAAGCAAGTAGGCATACAAGATCGACTAGAGGAACTAGTCGATAGAGTGCGCTTTGTACCGGAGCGTAACAAGCAGTTACTACTTGATTGGATGCAGAGCATAAGCATAGACTGGCCGATCAGTAGGAGGCGCTGGTATCACACCGAGATTCCCATATGGTATTCCGAGGACGGCGAAACAATAGTCGTCCCTCCAAGCGGCACATACGTGAGGCCATGGTGTGAAAGCCCCCCGCCAGGTTCAGTTGCCATAAACCGATCAACAAGAGAGGAACTCGGGAAATATGAGGACCTCGATCTTGGAGAACTTGTTGGTGAGGGCAAGGTCTTCGATACATGGATGGATTCTTCAAATTCGAATCTGTTCGTTTCTGGATATGGGGGGGATGATGCTAATTTCAAGAGAGCCTTTCCCACTGCGTTAAGGCCACAGGGAAAGGAAATCGTCAGAACTTGGCTCTATTACACTATGCTCAAGAGCGCCCATCTACTGGATTCACCTGCGTTTCAGACTGTTTGGATCGATGGACTCGGAATGGATCCATGGGGCAGAAAGATGTCAAAATCATGGGGCAACGGGATTGATGCAGATTCAGTCCTGGATTGCGGTCTCGGAGGGAGAACGGGTTCATGGCAGATAAGAGGGCCCGATGGAAAATCGGTCAAGCTCAAGGCTAACAAGATAGGTTCAGAGTGTTTCAGACTCTGGAAAGCAGCAGAGGCACAGGTCGGAGATGATTTCCACATTAACCCCGAGGAAATCGAATCAAAATATTTCGGAGTGCTAACTAAGATATTCAACGTCGCAAGATTTGCCAGTCAGTTCAAATCTCCCGAGTCCATGCCCTCCAACCTCTCTAATGCTGACATGTGGATACTTTCGGAGTATGACAGAATGAGGGAAAGCAGTGAAAGGCATTGGTCGGAAATCGACATTTATTCTGCGACACAAGCGGTGAAGACATTCCTAACTGGAGTATTCCCCAGTCATTGGATGGAAATGGCGAAGAGCAGACTCTACGACGATGACCCCAGTGCGGCATGGACTCTGCATGCAGTTCTTTCAGGTTCTCTTGCCATACTCTCCCCGGTATGTCCGTTGTTCTGCCACCACTTATCCAGTGTGTTGTACGGCAATAGTACGATGTATGAAAATGAATACCCCCGGTCACCCGGAGTCTCCATCAATTCTAGCGATTCAGTCACGAAATCGATGATGCAGTTTAATGCCGAGATATGGAGAACTAAGAAGGAAAGGAACCTATCCCTCAAGTCTCATCTTGAAGACGTTTCAATACCTGTCGAACTAGAAGACTATGCCATCGATCTTCAGAAGATGCATTCACTGGTCTAAGACTCGAACTCGGACAAGATCAGATTCACGATTTCCATGCCTATCCTCTTCTGAGACTCCGCAGTAGCGGCTCCGATGTGAGGTGTTGAGGTCACGTTGGGGTGTGAAGATAGGATGGGATTACCCTCTGGCTCATTTTCGAAAACATCTATGCCAAGACTTCTGATATGCCCTGAATCTAGCATTCTGTGTGCATCTGACTCATTCAATATGCCACCCCTCGCACAATTCACAATATGTCTCCCACAGACCATCCCGTCAGGAGAGACATCCGGCATAAGCTGAATCAAATCGTAATTCACCATTCCACGTGTCGATTCGGTCAATGCACAATGTATGCTTATGTGCGTACAGGATGAGAATAGAGACTCCACAGAGTCGTGTACGATTACATCGGAGTCCTTTGTAGAATCCTCCTCGAGAAAGGGATCGAAGACATGTACAGTCATCCCCAGTGACTTGGCTACTACCGCAACTCCTCTCGATATCCTCCCGTAGCCAACCAGCCCCAAATTCTTGCCCGATAACTCAGTTCCCGTCGAACTCTTCTTGGCCCATACTGTGGAACGCATCGCCCTATCTGCTCGGGATATGTTCCTGACTCCTGTGAGGAGGTGGCCGATCGTGAATTCTACGACTGCCCTGGTAGAGGCAGTAGGCGTGTTCTTCACTAATATCCCAAATTCTGAGGCTTTTTCCAGATCGATATTGTCCAAACCGACCCCTGCTCTGACTATGAGTCGAATACGTGACTCTGGAGACATGTTTGCTGCAAGCACCTCAGAATCAATTTTCGTAGCCGATCTGATGATTATGGCATCATATCCAGATATCGCCCCCCCTAACAACTCGTCTCTTTCGAAGTGTATCAAATCCACATGGTACCCTTTCTCAAGAAGTATTTCGACGCATTCAGGATCAAGACCGTCCGTGGCGAGTACCTTTGCCATGGGCATGTTCATGTCTAAGAGTCAGTTATTGTTGCCCTCGACATGTTGATTTATCAGTCGCTGTAGCGTTCATCATGACCTTTCAACTGCCTGACCTCGATTATGCATACGACGCCTTGGAACCACACCTCGATGCCTTGACTATGGAGATACACCATTCGAAGCACCATGCAGGTTACACTGCTAAGTTGAACGCTGCAATCAGCGGGACCGAATTAGAGAGCTCTAGCATTGAGGAGATCCTATCTGCGTGCGCTGATTCCCCAGGCATCAGGAACAACGGTGGCGGATATTGGAATCATTGCTTTTTCTGGGATTCCATGAGTCCGAGCAGCACATCGGCAGGACCGTCCGGCTCTCTTTCTGAGGCGATTGATTCAGCATTTGGCTCGTTTGAGGAGTTTAAGTCGGAATTCAAGAAAGCAGCACTCACTAGGTTTGGATCTGGATGGGCTTGGCTCTGCATGGGCGATAACGGCCTCAGCATCTGTAGCACGCCTAATCAAGACAACCCGTTGATGAACATAGGCGGGTGTGGGGATTCCCCTATCTTGGGAATAGATGTCTGGGAGCACGCATACTACAAGAAATTCGGCCCCGGTCGTGGCGATTACATCGATGCTTGGTGGAACGTTGTGAATTGGGCCGTCATCGAGGATAGGTTCAACTCAGCATCCCAGTGACGCAACACGTGGCCTCGGACTCCGGTGACATCTTCTCGGCGGTGCTAATACTCGTCATACCAGTGCTTCTCACAGTTCCTCTCAGGGTTCTCTGGTCATGGTGGATTGGCAATGAGCCAGAGCACCTACACTACCGTGAACGCTTTACTTCAGTTATTGATTCGGGCTTTCCAATCAAGAATTTCCGTCAAGAGTTGGATAGAACGGCTCGACAGTATGATATCGATTTAGAACGTCAAACCAGAATCGAAAAAGATATGCTACATCCTCTCGATATGAGGCATTTCTTGCTAGTCCCCTCCTTGGTTGTATGGCCAATCTTGAGTATACCCGCTGGATTCGTATTCCTCCCGCTTCTGCCATTAACGAGATTCTTCGAATATGTCTTGATTGAGAAAAAGGTACTCTTAGTGGTTCTGAGGATTGTAAAGAAAGCAACCGGCTGGGACGTAGTCTGGATAGATAGGCCAGGTGACCCCACTCGCCCACCGGAACCGGTTATCGCAGCAATACACCGCCTTCCCATAACTGTCCTGTTAGGTGTATTCGCCTACCTTATCGTATCATATCTATCAGTCTCATTCAACCTCATCGCTGCCATAACGGTCGGAGTCTACGTCATCTTGGTAGCCGCGATATCCATCATAAGAGCAGCCACCAGCGGATCGCTCGTATTCATGGATGCAAGAAATCGTCGGATGATTCCAGCGGATAGTTTCGTCGAGCAGCTTATCGGACCGTGGGTGGGTGTCGGACTATTCTTCCTCTTATCAAGACAAATCGCTCTTTCATCCACAATCAGGACCGGGGCTCTTTCCGATCCATCTTATTTTGCGATGACCGTGGTCCTAGTCCTGTATATAGCCACATTAATCGGCATCTCTCTAGAGCTGTCCTTCTTCAGAACGCGAGGTAGAGTTGTTGAATCCGCTTTTGAGGAGCAGGTTGAGAATCACATGAAACCGGACGAATATAGGTTCATACGTCATTTGGGGACATATCAACTAGTAGACTCAGAAAATCAGAATGCAGAATGAATGGTCGATATCTCCACATCTGTNCCCTTGTGATTNATCACGCCGTCCACAACACCCTCNTCAGCAATTGCGTGTGCAAAAAAATCTNCAAAGGGCGTGAAAATCTTCANTTTTCCATCTTCAGTGATTAAGCGCCCCTTTTCAAGCGCCTCCTCACATCTTATCCTAACGAGCCTCTTTGTTACAGGGTTCCTAGAATCTAGCCTAGCATGTATCTCCTGCCCCGGATAGCACCCATTTTCCAACTTGACGAAATCTGATAGACCAATTTCATGAGGCAGATACCTCCCTCCTAGATGATGTTCGGTTAACCCTCCCTGTTCCAGTGCAAAATGCAGTAATGAGAGATCTGAAGACTCTTCACCCCCCTCGTCCGATGAAATTCTGATCCTGAAATTGCTTTCAATTCCAATTTCTCGTATGAAGATACCATCACTATGATCAGAGCCCCCCTCGTCTTGGAAGTATCTTGAAATTACGAGAGATGCGTCTCTTACTGAACCGCCCTTCTTGCTCAGGTTTCTTGCTATTGAAGAAAGATAGTCCGGTTTCCCCCGGCATAGATGGAGCAATATCAACCCCGCCTCATCATGAATGACATATGGAGCATCAATAGTTCTTCCAACAGGATCGCAGATTACAGCCCTAGATATCGATCCAGGCGGACANGGCTCTATTTTTACGGTAGAAANAGAAGAAAGAACCTCTTCAACATCATCTCCCTNGAGAAGGGTTGTGGGNCGCGAGTCTTCCAGATTCATACCATCAACCAAACGACTGCCCACAGCCGCAAGATCTGTCTGCATTAGGATTTGTAATCTGGAAACCACCGCCCATCAGCGTATCCTTGTAGTCTAGTACAATTCCGTTAAGGAGATCGGAATCCCTGTCATGTATCATGATTGTTCTTTCTCCGACAGATATGGATTGATACCCCTCTTCATCAGGCCTATCTACAATCTTCATGTCATACAGATAGCCCGAGCATCCTCCGGACTCTGCAGATATCACAAGTACGGACCCTTCCCCATCATCAGACATGGATTTCTCTATGGCTAACTTTGCAGACTCAGTGACATCTATTTTCACCTCGACGACCTCGACTTCCACAGCCATCGGCAGCCCGAGCCCACTTGCGNCTATCAGCCCCATGTATGTCAGTCGGTCTGTTGATATTTGAACCCGTTTAGGGATATCTGCCATGAATGCTCATGATCGGCCCGATAACGGGAAATGGGTCGACGTCGAATCCAGATATTTGAGCTTGGACGAGAGTGCTGAATTCGACTATAAGGCACCTTTAGAAGAACCCCTGAGAATATCGATAACACATCTCGGAAAGACCAACGAGCTTGGTATTTTTATGAGATCCCCGGGCAATGACTTGAATCTAGTTAGAGGGCTCATCTACAATGAAGGAATAATTTCGGAACTAGATTCGATAGATACACTCACTCTTGAAGACGATTTAGCAAAGATANNCCTCACTGATGATTCCCCTTACGACCCTTCCGAACACAACAGGAACATCATGGTGACCGGGTCATGCGGCCTTTGCGGCCGTAGTGCCTTACANGATCACCAACCAGTCGATTCTAACGACATATTCTCACAGAAACAGATTCATGATATGCATNCTATGGCAATGCAGCAACAGCATATGTTTAGGGAAACTGGAGGCACTCACGGTGCTGCAGCCTTCAACTCAAAGGGAGATATGATCGGTTGCGAGGAAGACGTAGGAAGGCACAATGCGATGGATAAGCTAACTGGATACCTGCTGAGTGAGTCGCTCGCCCCCTCAGTATGTACGCTATCTGGTCGAATCTCATACGAATTGGTCCAGAAAGCAATCAGAAGCGGGTACTGCATTCTTTCCGCCGTTGGCTCTGCAACCACTTTGGCCATTCAGCTGGCTAGGGAGTATGATCTCACTCTCGTTTCATTCGCGAGGGAAGATAGGATGACAGTTCTATCCGCTCCGAGACGCATACGATGAGTGACAGTAATGCGATGGAGACCATCGAATCTTCAGACATGCATATACCCGTGTAACTGCACACACAGTCATGGGCAGAGGGGCTTCGAGAACAGGCCCGACTAGTTTCAAACAGCCAACTCTCGGTCCTGTCAAAGAAGTCGCCGCAGGCCTCCCAGCTGTGGTATCGGCTTGGAAGCACGGTATAGCGAACATGGGCCCACTTGATTCAGCCAAAACGCTCAGTCGAGCAAATCAACATACGGGATTCGATTGCCCCGGCTGCGCTTGGCCTGATCCATCGGAACCGTCTCCCTTTGAGTATTGTGAGAATGGCGCAAAGGCCATCGCTGATGAGGCAACTAACAAAGTGATACAAGACTCATTCTGGAAGGAGAATAGCGTCTTGTCGCTGGCTAGGAAATCTGACGTTTGGTTGAATGCACAAGGCAGGCTCTCGAAACCACTGATTATGGAAAAGGATTCGAACCACTACAAACCCATAGATTGGGACAGGGCCTTCGGCATAATCGGGGCCGCACTCTTCAATCTTGAAAATCAAGATGATGCATACTTCTACACTTCAGGAAGAGCTTCTAATGAGGCGGCGTTTCTTTGGCAATTACTCGCAAGGCAACACGGTACCAATAATCTTCCAGATTGTTCGAATATGTGTCATGAAAGCTCAGGAGTGGCCTTGGGAGAATCGATAGGTATTGGAAAGGGCACTGTGAGGCTTGAAGACTTCGACCACTCCGACCTGATAGTGGTCGTGGGACAGAATCCAGGTACGAATCATCCCAGAATGCTTTCCGCGCTCAGATCTGCAAAGAAATCAGGGTCATCCGTATTGAGTATCAATCCAATCAGAGAGACTGGTATGCGAGGTTTTCGACATCCGCAGAATCCCATTGATATGCTAGGCTCCGGGGTAAAAATAGCAGATGATCATGTCGATATTCGAATCAACGGAGACATGGCGCTATTCAGGGCGATAGGCTCTGTGATGATTGAAAATGGATGGATCGATAAGTCATTTATCGATTCCAGCACCAGCGGTTACGACTCGTATGTGAAAGCCTCAAAGAAGATAAATTGGGACGAGATTGAGAAGGCAACAGGCCAATCCGAATCTAGGATAAGAGACCTAGCCACTCTTTTCTCAAGATCAAGAAGCACCATCATCTGTTGGGCCATGGGTATAACCCAACACAGAAATTCAGTGGATACGATACGTGAGATTGTGAACGTCCTATTATTGGGCGGCCACATAGGCAGGCCAGGAGCAGGGGTGTGTCCGGTGAGGGGCCATTCTAATGTTCAGGGCGATAGAACCGTTGGAATCACTCATGCGCCTTCAGAGAAATTTCTAGCAGCCATCGAGAAAAGATATGGAGTCCACCCTGTGGACAGACATGGGGCTGACGCAGTACACACGGTAGAGAGGATGAGGGAAAGAGGCGGTATTTTCCTCTCTCTCGGAGGTAATTTCCTTTCTGCGATGTCTGACACAAATCGAACCGCAGAGGCACTTGAGTCGTGCAGTCTAACAGTCCAGATATCAACTAAATTGAATCGCAGCCATCTGATAACCGGTGAAACTGCGATTATACTTCCGTGCCTCGGGAGGACGGACGAGCAAGTCACATCAAAAGGCCCACAGATTCTATCTGTTGAAAATTCGATGGGAGTGGTGCACATGTCCAAAGGCAGCAATACGAGGCCTTCAATGTCAATGCGCTCAGAGCCTACGATAATAGCCGGAATAGCCCGCAAGCGTCAAGATATGGCTGGTGGTGCGATTCAATGGTTAGATTTAGGCTCGGACTTCTCGTTAATCAGAGAAGGAATCGAGGCCACAGTTCCTGGCTTCGAGGCATATAATTCCAGAATTCTTCGCCCATCGGGGTTCGAATTGCCCAATCCGCCAAGGGATACCAGAACTTTCAGAACATCCTCGGGAAGGGCTGAGTTTTCAGCAGCGGATATCTCATCATTCGCTCCCGATGATGGCGCTTACACCATGATGACCATCAGGTCGCATGATCAATTCAATACGACGATATACACTGATAATGATAGATACAGAGGTATTTCCGGTTCGCGGAGGATCGTACTTATGTCGAAAGACGATATGCGTGAAAGAGGCTTCAAAACCGGTCAAATGGTGAATCTAACAACAACAGGAGTGGACAGGAACATGAAGTCTGGGGAATGGTCAGTAGTTCCCTACGAAATTCCTAAGGGTTGTGTCGCAACTTACTTCCCAGAGTCCAACCATTTGATCCCGATTGAGTCATACGCTGAAGGCAGCTTCACCCCCACATCAAAATCGGTTTCGGTACTAATTAACGGCTAGCCGCCTTTTTCAATGCCTTGACCTGCTTTATGAGAGCTTTCACAGTCTTCTTGTGAGCACGATCTTGATTCATTTCAGAGGACTGTTTGAGGCAGGTTATGGCGTCATCGAACCTCCCCACATGAGTGTACGCATTACCCATGTTGAATATGGCCGCATATCCAAGAGCTTCCGGCTTTGCTTCATAGGTTTGGACATAGGCAGTTATCGCTTCCTCGTACCTGTTTAGTGCCGAATAAGCATCTGCAATCCCAATCTTAGCTCTTATTCGCAGATCTTCGGGCCCATCGGATCTAGTGTACAGGGTCTTTTCAAAGCAACCAAGTGCCTCTAATGGCTTTCCATCATGAAGTAGAACTAACCCTTTATTGTACCATTCAATCCCTTCATTCACCGTTTCCGCTCTTGTCGGCTCATTGGGTTGCTTGGCTTCAACACTTCTAGCCAAGGCCTCCAAATCGACCCTTGAAGCTGCTTCTATCGCCTCCGGAGTAGATGAGGCTCTAAGCCTGGCTTTATTTGCACGATTACTGTAACCAAGAGCTTCGAGGCTTTCAGCGAGTCCATTCCACCTGCCTGCAGACTCTTCAATCTTGATGAGGCGAGTCCATGCCTCGATTGCTCCATTGTAATCTCCTGTGGACATCAGCATTATTGCTTCACTGTCCCGTGAATAATCCGATACGGTTGCCACATTGGATGATTTTTCCTCTATAACCAGATTATCGGCGACAGAATCGGTAGATGCCTCCTCGTTAGGCCATTCTTGATCTTCCAATTGTTCCATCACATCTTCTTCCACCGTGTCTGACGACTCTTGATCGTGCACACTATCTCCATCGTTGACATCCTCATGAAGATCCGATGACTCTTCGTCTTCTGTAAGGTTACTAGTGCTAAGCAGACTCTCTCCGTAGGAAATTGACTCTTGTCCTTGCTCCTCGAATCCAAGTTTCGTCAAACCATGGCCGATCATTAGCCATGCATGCCCATTCGACGCAAGATCGCCCTGTACTCTATTTCGGAGTTCATTGACTACTCTGGCCGGCTCCTCATCGAGAAGATTCTCCAATTCTGCGTGGCCTTCAAAGAACTCCATGATATTATCCAGAGGGTCTACTATTTTGAAGGATGTCTTCTTCTGCGCAACTACAATATTGACGATGGTGCTCGCATTAACATGGGTGTATTGGTAATAAGCGGTGGCTATGGTCTAGACGGATCCACAGGTATTGTCGCTCAAGCAATAGTAGCAAGAACAAAATCAAAAGGAGTGGATTGCGATGTATTTCGAAACGATATCATAACTCTCCCGTTGGTAGGCTCCCCTGGGTGTTGGAATTCAGAATCGGTATCCGAATACCGCAGCATGGTCGAATCTTCAGAAGGCTTCATACTCATAACGCCCGAATATCATGGAACCATGAGCAGCACAATGAAACTACAACTGGACTGGTTGGGTAAAGATCAGGTCGGAGGCAAACCATTCGCACTTGTCAGCATGCTTGGTGGAGTTTCAAACACATCCTCACTCAATCACATGCGCCATGTTGTGAGGTGGCTTGGCGGATGGTGNACGCCCGAGCAAATNGCTATCCCTAGTGGTAGATCTCACCTTTCGGACGACGACCTTGTAGACGANGNCCTTTCAGAACGCCTCGATGGCGTATTAGACTCACTAATACATGCAATAGAGAAGCTCGGAAACTAGTCTACTGGGGGTGGATTTTCAGCCCTGATCCTATCTTCTTTTTTCTGTCGAGCGACACTTGAGAAGTAGGCAATCATGGGNACGACGATCATCATNGTNAAACATCCGATCAAAGAGGCTAGNCCATAGAGCGTTTCAGTAATCGGATCCAGCTTAAACTCCTCAACGCTAACGAGCTCATGGGTAACTACGTGTATNTCAGGCGCATCAGTAAGATTTACGATTTCCCCGGATTTTCTTACCTCTACTGACCACGTGGTAATCCCCTCTGCTTCCGATACACGCTCTGTTGCTTTCTCAAATGCGCCATCATAATCGTCAGCTTCGATATATCCTACTCCACCCAGAGGAAGCTCGATTTCCACAATCGATTTGAACTCAATCACTCCATTTGCCTCAAGCGATTCATGTGAGAAATCTAGGTCACAAGACTCAACAATTAACTCAAAATCCTCATCAATATCTTTGCATGTGAACATCCGGCCAGCATTATCTGCACCCAATGACTCACTTGTGTAGAATGGAATAGAACTCGAAGACACGATCATTTTAGATCCCTCTGGAAGATTCTCCATCGAGATGTTCAACCACGAAATAGCAGATGTCGTAGTGACGTACCACTTCCCGTCATCATCCAACTCGGCAGTCGTAAGAACCACTTCTTCATTCGTAGTCTCGAATCGATAATATTCGCTATCTAGCGTGTTTGAATAGACTGCATAACCGAGGAGGAAGATAAGGGTCATACCAAGGCCAATCATGGTTCTAAGCATGTTCGGATTCCTCGAGAGGGATTTCTTCATCGGCACTCTCTGGTCACAACCTGTTTTGAAACCTCGTTAAGGATTAGGCACCCGCTGCGCTGTCTGACGATTATGGAATGTCATCACGGTTATATACGGACGGAAGGTCGGCGGCTTGCCCGGTGTAGACATGACCACAGTACATGACATCCCTGCCGATCTAATGATCGAGGCTCTTTCGAGTCGACTTGTGGATGATAAGACGGTGGATGCACCCGAATGGAGCCGCTTTGTTAAGACTGGAATACACAGGGAAAGAATACCCGTTCAAGAAAACTGGTGGAGCATAAGGAGCGCCGCAGTACTTCGTAAAGTAGCAATGAAGGGACCGATAGGGGTGAATAGGCTCGCTCAGGAATTCGGAGGTCCACGGGATCGCGGGGTCAAGCCAAATTCTGCAGCAGCCGGCTCCAGAAAAATCATCAGAACGATACTTCAACAGTTGGAGAAGGGGGGTCTCATCGAGCCCAGAACTACTCCCGGCGGCAACGTTAACCTAGGCAAAGTAATTTCATCCAAAGGACAATCATACGTTGATTCCGTGGCCCACGAAGCAAGAGGGGCAGCTGAAGCTAGATATCCGGAGCTCTCTAGATACTGAGGTGAACATATGGCGAGACACAAGCCCTATGCTAAGAAGAAGCGCCTGATCAAGGTAACCAATCAGAATCGACGTGTTCCTGTGTGGGTAATGATGAGGACTGCCAGGAAGGTAACCACTCACCCAAAGCGTCACATGTGGCGTAGATCGAAACTCCAGAGGTGAATGCTATGTCCGAAGTTAGAGAAATGGTGATTCCCCTCAGGGCAGCTTGGAAAGTCCCAAGGAGCCGTAGAGCCAATCGTGCAATGGCAGAGATAAGAAAGCACGTACATCGACACATGAAGGTCTCTGATGACGAGAAGATTTGGATAGATGAAGATGTGAATCATGCGATCTGGGCTCGGGGAATGCAGAAGCCACCAAGGAAGATTCGTGTTGTCTGCACCAGGGAAGAAGGATTCCCAATAGAAGTGAAGCTAATGGAGGATTGAAATGGGTAATATCAGACCGTCATTCATCAAAATAAGGGCTCTAAGGCTCGTTGAGAAATACCCTGATCAATTCACAACTGATTTTGACGAGAACAAGGGTCTCGTAGAGCGCTTCACAGATGTCGATAATAAGAAGATGCGAAACTGGATAGCCGGCTATATCACCAGGTACAAGCAGCGCAGAGTCGACTGATGCAACACGCATCCTTCATGCCATATGGTGGCGAGCATGGGCCATGGGCAGCCGCAGTACTGAATCCACTCCTGAGTGGGCAGATCGACTTTGCATCATTCTTGTCAGGCCATTTCACGAAGGAAACATAGGTGCAGTTGCTCGCAGTATGATGAATTTTGGAATTACCGAGCTCCGAATAGTTGGCAGGGATGAAGAACTGACCGAGATCGCAAGGAAGAGGGCGAAACATGCAAATTCGATATTGGATAAGATTTCCTTTCACGACGACCTGAAGTCTTCAACTTCGGATCTTTCCCTTGTGATTGGAACCTCTGGAAAGAGGGAACTCGGGGATAAGACCCAGCATAGGCATTTCCTTCTCCCGGACGAGATTCCAAGTAGGGTTGAGGAAGATACTGGAAAGGTCGGCATAGTATTTGGACCGGAAGGTAAAGGCCTGTTGAATGATGAATTGAGGGAATGCGAAATCCTAGTGACGATACCCACTTGGGAGGGCTATCCGATAATGAATCTAAGTCACGCAGTTGCCGTGATATGCTATTCATGGTTCATAAATTCGGAGTCGGATGGAAACTACGAAGGCTCGAGAGTTCTATCCCCCGGTCTCAGAAAAAGATTCAGGGAGGAGGTCGGTAGACTTTCGCAGATTGTCCCTACTCAGAAACATAGGAGGAAGAGCATAGAGGATACGCTGATACGAGTCATAATGCGTGGTCTGCCGAAAGAAGAGGAGATATCCAGAATACTTTCAGTCATCACGTCTGCTGCTGACGCTTTCGAGGAAGTGAGGTCAGATGAATCGGAGTAATTTCCCAATCAACAGCGAAACAGGACTCGAAGAACCCGGAATATTCATCCAAGCCTCATCTCTTTCACTTGAAGAAACGAGTTTGTCCGTCATCGAAGAAATGATGAATATGCCAGATTTATCAGATCTCCATGTGGAAGGGCTCTCTCAAATTCCGTTGGGTAAACTCAGAATTAATGCTGTCAGATTACACGCTGTTTGCAGGTATAAGAAAGGAGTGAAGAAAACAGACGAAATATCGCCTGATAGTGTTAGGTGCATCGATATCCATCCGAGGGCTCTGAATGATCAATGGAGTAGGTATGCAAATTTTCTCCTTTTTCACGAATTCTTGCATGCTCTCGGATTTTCAAATCATGGTAAAGAATTCAGGAGGCTCGAGGCGCTATGGCATGATCGCGAAGCATGTGAAATGGGACGTTTATTCAGCTCATATCTCCGTAATTTGAATGCCAGGTGGCTTTGGGTCTGCCCCTCTTGCGACATGAAACATACAAGATCCAAGCGATCTAATGGGCGATATAGGTGTAGATTATGTCTTCGTCCATTGATAGATGTAAAGGGTGAGTTGCATGATAGTTAATCTCTTGGCGACCAACTTGCCCATGATTTAGGGGTCTCCCTAACGTGGAATGCGAGAAGTCTTATTCTATTCCCATATGCTGTTTTTATGTGTGGATTAACTTGTTCGAATGCCCATTTAGCTAGATTTTCTGCTGTTGGCACAAATGGTACTTGCAATGTTTTTTGTCCCTCGATACTCGATAGCGCATCTACTGCTTCTATGTCTCCGTCATAGACGATAAAAGCATGATCCACAACATCATGAATATATTTCTCCAGTATCATGGATATGTCTGAGAAATCCATCAACATCCCTTCTTCTGACGATCCTGCCTGGGACACAACCTCGCCTTCTAGCTCAACCTCCCAGCGATATCTGTGCCCATGCATATTCTTACACTTGCTTTTGTGGTTCGGCACCCTGTGCCCAGTATCCGTTTCGACCCATCTTCTTATTCTACTCGTCATCTGCATCACTCTCTTTGAAACTCATAGATACTGAATTTATGCAATATCTTTCACCGCCAAATTTTCTGGGGCCATCTTCGAAAACATGTCCTAGGTGAGCATCGCAAGATCCACATCGTACCTCGACCCTCACCATCCCATATTTCCGATCGATTAACCTGCGTATCCCTGCTTGGGAATGCTCAGTATGGAATGAAGGCCAACCGCAGCCAGAGTCAAACTTCATCTCAGACGTGAATAAGAGATGATTGCAGCAGATACAGAAATAGGAACCTGTCCGATCTTCCAGATATAGGGCGCCTGAGAAAGGAGGTTCTGTTCCGCCCCTTCTTGTCACCTCATACTCGTGTGTAGTTAGGATTTCCTTCCACTCACGATCAGTTCGAGAGGCATCATTCATTTCTTTCACTCCAGTCTAATTGTACATCCAGTGCATGCTTTAGGGCCGTGTTCCATCCTCCAACGTACTCCAAGGGGTCTTTCCTGCCTATCGCATGAAAAGCTAGTATGCGCTCAATATCTGCGCCACTTCGACCAGAAGATCTGCCCTCACTATCTGGATTGTAGGAAGTGTTTGTGTTTCTGAAGATGATATCGAAGTCAAGATTTAATTTATCCAAAGAAATCTCCGCATCTTTCAGTATAGACTCCTTGTCGCCATCGATATAGGGAAGATGGAATGAAACACGATTACTGTCCCAGTTACCAATATGAAATGCCCTACCGAGGGCTTCATAGAATTCTGGACGGCAGTCCGGATATATTTCATGGTCCCCGCTATGGACGCCTAAAGCTATGATAACATCGCCATCTTCTCTTATCGAGGTAGACAGGGCATAGCCATACAGTATTGATGCAAATATGGCGTTTCGATTCGGCACAACGGTCTGCTTCATCTGATCTTCTTCATAATGTCCCTCCGGCACATCATAATCATCCGTTGTCAATGCGGAGTGAAAAAGACCCATAGTGGAGCTCAGATCAGCAATTTTATGCTCTACAACATATCCTTTGGATTTCAGATAAGCGATGTTTTCACATGCCCTATCCAATTCTATCGCGTGCTTCTGACCGTAATTGTAGGATATACAGCTGACCTGGTAACCTTCGGCTAGAAGATGCACCAGAAGGGCTGTGCTATCCATCCCTCCAGATAGTGCCATTACAGCCCTGATTAGAGCACCCCCATCCATTTGTGTGTCTGGAGGCTGAGCCTCCAGCCCTGAGATTCCTTCACAAGTTTCTCAACTGCCTGAAATGACCTTCCATTTTCTTCCACTGATTCTGAATCGAGGTAACACGGCTGAATAAAGTGGTGCGAGAAGCCCATTTTCAGATCATCATACATATCCAAATTCTGCCCGCAATAGACGACCTTCAACTCGTCGCCTTGTCGTTGTATAATTTTGGCATTAGGGTATAATTGATCTTTCGGAGAGACACATATCCAGTCGATAATCGGATCGATTTCAATTGTACCATTGGTTTCAATAGACAAACTAATGCCTTTCCTTTTCAGACTTGATCCGATAATAGAGAGATTTTGCAAAGCAGGCTCGCCGCCTGTGAAAATAACTCGATCGCAGCCATAAGAAAGCACCTCATCAACAATTGA
>PAUH01000006.1 GCA_002712645.1 Methanobacteriota archaeon | reverse complement strand
ATCAATCTCGGACGGCTCTGATCAGGGCAGTGACTTCCCTCTAGGCATCGTCGTCGCGGTGTTGTTAGTACTGGCAATTCTTGGATTAACCGCCGTACGATTCATTGAGTTCGATGCAGATGAGCCACCTAAGGCAACTGAGGACGACAACACCGAGAGATACACGCGAGATCCAGACCATCCTGGTTGGAAATGGGACATCGAAGCTGCCGAATGGGTTCCTGATGAAGCCACATCTGAATAATCAGGAAGCGCCCGGGAAATACCAATCCTTTTCATTGAGACAAACATAGTAGATGTCCATGTCACGCCAAAGTACCGCGCGACCTGGCGTCCAAATACGCATACTGCTCCACCTTCGCGACTATGCCGATTACCGCGATAGAGTCGAGGTCCCTTTCGCTCTTTCTCAGATGGGTATAGCCAATGCAGTTTCCATTGCCAGATCGAACGTGCCTCGTGCAATCGGGTCACTCAAGGACTCAGGATATGTAATCGAACGCCAAGCACACATCACAGGCGTAACTAGGAAGCGGAAAGCGTACTTCCTCACTGATGAAGGAGTTTCTCTTTCCGACGAGGTATGGTCGACGGTATCTGACCGCATTGTGAAGGCAATACGTCCCGGTGGAAAGGTAGAGGAGATGACAATAGGAGACATAGTCTCTCAATCTGAGATGGAACTCAGACATGTGGATATACTCCGTTACATGGATGATGATGCCACTATCGACCTAACCTCCCTTACCCCTGGCCTGATTGAAAGGGACCTCACGAAGCATATTGAGAGACAATTCGTCTCCTCGTTGGCCGATATGCCGAGAATTCGCCAATTTTTTGGGAGGGATTCGGAACTCGATAGAATCGCCCATATTCTCGACGAATCGTCTACGACTGTCGTGGTTCCTGGTATCGCGGGCATCGGAAAAACTGCTTTAGCGGTCAAGGTAGTAGAACGTTTCACGCACCGTAGAAATCTTCTATTCCACAGGTGCCAGGAATGGGATGGCGCACGAGCTTTCCTCGAGGCTGTTGGGGAATGGTTGGGATTGCTGGGGCAGACTGCACTTTCCGATTACCTGCAAGGCGCCAAGGCCCCAAACCCCTCTATCTGTTCTAACCTCATCTTGGAGGGGCTCAAGTCCACTCCCACGCTCATCGTCATAGATGATGTACATAAAATCGGGGACGAGGTGCTTGTCTCGATACTCAGATCCATTGCAGAGAGAATCGATGAAGCAGATGAATCCGGCATGGTTCTCTTCACAAGGTCATTCAGGAAAGTAGTGCCTGAAACCGATTCAAAGGGCCAAATAGTGTCCAGTTATCTGAGGCTTGATGGTCTAGATCGAGATGCTAGCAGGATGCTATTGAGTTCAATGCCCTCCATAGATGACCCTGGATTCTCTCACATCTATGCCCTATCGAGAGGGCACCCCCTAGTCCTCGAACTGATCAACAGGGGCAATCTAGCTGATTCGGTTCACACAACACTCGAGGCATTTATCGAGAAAGAGATATTCAGCAGACTCTCTTCTGAAGAAAAAACGATCCTTGGAGCAATATCCGTGTTCAGAGAACCAATTCCTGCAGAGGCTTTGCCCGAACTCATCTCGGCTGAAGCGATCGATGGTCTAATCGAACGAGGTCTCGTCAGAAGAGCCAATCAAGACGAACTAGATGTCCACGATCTCGTGCGTGAATTCTCCACTCGCTCAATGGATGATCAAATCCAGAAGGACCTTCACAGGAGAGCTTCCGAGTGGTATGCGAGGAGTTCTATGACGACAGAAGATCGAATCGAACATCTCCATCACCTCAATCTAGCAGGCGATTGGGACGGTTTCTCCACTGTCCTCACGACTCACGGCCTAGAGCTAGTAAGGGGGGGACACACCGAATTGCTGGGCATTCTTCGCTCCATAGAACACGATGGCCTAGATCCCTCCGTGGAATGTATGGTGCACGAACTATCGGGAGAAATCCTCCTGATACAGGGCGTTTGGAACGAAGCCGAGAAGCAATTCGACTCGGCAGGATCAATTGCAAGGCGTATCAAAGATCCAAAGGCAATGTCGAGGATTCTCTCCAGCCAAGCAGATCTGGGAGTCAAGCGCGGGGCGTTAGACGACGCCCTTGAGATGTTGAGGCAGGCACTCGGGATTCAGATCAATATGAACGACGCCAAGGGCGCTGCTGACTCCTACATCAGTATGGGCGCGATATTCCGTCAGAGACGCGATGACCGGAGAGCAAGAGAGGTTTACGAAAACGTCGAGGAGATGCTCAAAATTGAGGATAACAACCTACTCACAGCAGCTCGGCTCAGACTCGCCGACGCATTCTTGGAGATCGGAGAAACAGAGAAAGCAAGAGAACACGCATTAGCTGTGCATGATTACACACTTGAGGTCAACGACATGCAGTCCCATGCACGTTCGAGAGTGATATTGGGGAGGTACTATGCCCGTATGAAAGATATCGAACTCTCACTCATTCACTACAATGCAGCTTTGGACACATTTTCTGAAGAGGCCAATCCAACTAGCGCAGTAGAAACCGAGATGCTACTGGGGCAAGTGCTCATCGATGCGGGGAGAGTTTCCGAGGCTTCAGAACATTATCTGGACGCTCTTGCGATCGCACAGGCCAATGATTTCAGACTATTTCAAGCTGAAATTCTTGCAAGGTTGGGCAACATGGAGAATGACCGTTCAGAACGAGTCGCTTACTTGCAAAGATCGCTTACCGTATTCAAGGATCTTGGGGCCTTAAGCAGGATGAAGGAGATTCAAAATTCAGTTCACAGGGCTCTCATGGGAAGATAAAACCAGGGTCTGGAGATGCTTTTTAGCATCATCCAAGACGATGAACAAACTCTGGACCACTTTTCTTGGATATGGTCAAATCACCGTTGAAATATTGATCGATTCTGACTAGAACTTCGCTCTCTGCGATATGAGGGGCATTATTTTTTTCAGAGAGATGGCACAATGCGATTGATTCTGTATTCTCACTAACGACTTCTTCCAGAATCTTTGCAGTCTGAAGATTCGACAAGTGCCCCCCTCTACCGCTGATTCTTCGTTTTATCGAATCAGGGTAGGGGCCGGAAAGAAGACGAGAGTGATCATAGTTAGCCTCGATTGAGATGTGCGCGCACCTTTTCAGATGGCTCTTCAATTCCTCTGTAGCCTCGCCAAGATCAGTTACATATGCGGCCCTTTCCCCGCCTGAAGACACGATGAATGCAACATTGTCAGCATCGTCATGAGGCACAGGAATAGGAATCACGCTAAGATCGTCTCCAAGCACCACTCGATCCAAGTCGGCAAAGGTTCTGACATCCGATACGGGCTCCCACCCCATCCTAAGTGCAGTCTCAAGATTGCTGTGAAGACGAGCCCCCCACGACTTCGAGGCTCTCATCGCGGATTTCGAATGATCCATGTGGTGGTGTGTAACTAGGATATGATCAACATCNGAAGGNTCAATATCAGCCAGAATAAGCCGNTTCTCCATTTGCTTCATCGAAAAACCACANTCAATCACNACAATCGCATCTTCNGANCTATANGCTGCAGAGTTGCCGCTGCTNCCCGATCCGAGATGTGTGATTTCCAATGTCACAGNGCGGNCGACGATANGAGTACTCAATGAACAAATCTGTCANAAACACGTCAATCAGCACTTCCAATCCNCCATTACATCGTGCCGCCGTCCGAACACCGCTCCATCACCGTGATAAGCCATATTGAGAGNATAGTGGTTGGGGGAAGGCCNTGAGGAGGAAGCAGACAGCCGCTTTCCTTGCNATTATCATGCTATCTAGCGTGCTCTTTCTCTCTCAAACTAGNCCNCANAGNCCNGTCGGATCAACAGANCCAGACGANGCNACTGGNGGNGCNCCCGTCGCGGTAGACACNGATGAAGATCAAATTCCCGATGTCCATGAAAGNGCNTTCGCAGAGCCNNTANTCATATTNGANCCCCNGGGGGACGTCACAGTGCAAGGACTCNATCCGCTTGANTCNACNGACAATACTAGCGATGCNGATCGAGATGGCGCNACAGCTCTNCANGAATTCTGCTGGCCTTATTCTTTGGANTCNTGCTTTTCCACNAGGTTATCNNTNACAGGNAAGTCNCCTGAGGAAACTGAAAGTGGTTTTAGAGAGTATCTCGANCCCAGAAAAGCGGATACTGACGGNGACGGTCTACCTGATGGATTNGAGATAAGNATGTGCACTGATGGAGGTGCAGGTTACATAGANCAATCTTCCACCGCTTGGACGTGTCTCTATTTCGACCCTCTCGATCCNAGAGACTCCATAGAAGACCCGGATCAGTGCTTCGGACTTCTNGAATGGGGTTGNGGAGACGGATTCGACTTCGATCGCGATGGAGACGTGGAGCCCGGCGAGCGATTCACAAGTCCTGAAGAGTACAGATACTCCCAGCCAGATGGTTGGGTAGATGAGAGAGATGGGNTGTGGTGCCATGGACCAATTCCTGGNATTGCTGATGGGGCATGNCAAACCTCTCAAGAAAGTGAAACAGGCATGCCCGGNTGGCTCGGAAGCGATCCTCGATATCCTGACTCAGACCACTATGTGATAGATGATGGCATCGCAACGCCACTCGCCGTGCGAGGAGACGGAATATCTGACGGCTGGGAGTATCATTACGGCCTCGATCCGAGAAATGCCTCAGACGCCATAGTNGATCACGACATGGANGGGTGGGATTCNGATGGTGACGGATANGTCTCTCAAGATAGTTCAATTGCGACATCAAGATGGGGCGAGGCATTCAGTAGCTATGAAGAGTACATGATNTCTATCGATGACGGATTCTCCGTTAGACCCGGCCTTCATTTAGCCTCCATGGAAAATCCTGATCAACCNTCTTTCNTAACAGAAATGTCTGANCCTTCATTGGCCGACTCATCGGTAGTCGTAGTCGAAGCAATCGATTCAGAAGGCATCGTTCTGATTGTCTCAAAATATGGAATTACAGTATTGGACCCACTCTCTGAATCGACCATAATTTATGAGGAATCAGTGCAGGGAGAGATATCAGACGCTGAGGTAGCAACTCTCTCAGACGGTTCGAAGGCAGTAGTGGTGTCCACTAATTTTGGAATCACAGCAATACCCNTATCAGAAGGAGAACTCAATTCCGACTCGGCCGTTTTCTTAGCCACAACGCCCCTTCTTTCGATAAGCCCCTTGCCACCAATGGGTCCAGGTGCTATGATTTTATTCGGATCAGGCGGCTCNGTATTCAGCGTAGTTGTTAATNCCGACAATGGTGCTCTGGCTATCGACGGTTTAGAAAACATCGAGACTCTTGAGCAGGCATTGGNATCCAGAAACGCCACTGGAACCGTCGCTCTCCACGTTGTCAGGCAAGGNGAGCCGCCAATGCTGTTGATTGGAACAGATACGGGCCTTATCCGATGGACTACAAGCGATCTCTCTGAAACGTTCGGATCGCCTTTATGGGTTTACGATGGCGAAAATGCAGAATCATTCGTCGGGATAGCGGATCTTCTCAATACTTCGAAATCAGCTGTAGTCAACGTCCTTGAACTCGCAGGTATCTTGGATGCAAGCGGAAANATGGCGCAACTCACTGGTGTTTGGCTGGGCACTCCATCTGGCATTCACATCATCGATCTTGATGATCTTGTCACAGAACCTGCATACGCTATTTCGAATGACAGGATGTTCAATTCAGAATCATGGCTTTCAGGGGGCAANGANNTCCTGTCCATAGAGCAGATCCCTGGGATGGTGCTGGTCGGATCAAGAGAAGGCATGTGGGCGTTGGAGGGAGACGGCAGCGGAGTGCTTGGGATGATTGACCCCCCAGTGAAGATGAACGGCCCAATTTCCGATATAGCATCATGGATGTCTGGTGGCGAGAGGTGGATATCTGCAGGACTCGAATCAGGACGCTACATGAACATCCTCCCAATCGACCCCACCTCCATCGATTCCGATTTTGACGGTATGCCTGATGGCTGGGAGTTCCATCACGGATTGGACCCGACCAACCCCTTCGACGCGCCAAGAGATGCCGATCTCGATGGATTCGATGTCGGAGGCCCATTCGGTTTCCAGGCACCTTGGACCAATTTAGACGAATATCGCTATATCTCGATATCTGAAAATGGCTCAAATGGAACTGATCCGAGACTCATGGATAGCGATGGGGATGGCCTGACAGACGGCCAAGAGTATTGGGGGTGGTTCTACGACTCAACCCCTTTCCAGTGCCACTATCTTTCAACAGGTGGCCCAGGAATCCCTGAGCAGATATGCGATGAGTCTGATGGCATACTTGCAAGGCAAGTACATCTCTCAGGCTGGTTGAACTCAGGCTCAGGCGGTGGTGCAGACGTCCCTACCGACCCGTCTAATCCCGATACCGACGGCGATGGGATGCCAGATGGCTGGGAGATTGAGAATCGGAGATGGATAGGCGATTCATATACGGGTGGAAACCTATGGACACTAGACCCATTAGATCCGAGTGATGCGGACGAAGATGCAGATGGCGACGGCCTGACCAATGGATGTGAATATCGATGGTCTGTACTGCTCGAGACTGTGAGGGAAAATGGTCTGGTGACTCATGGCGAATCAGCCGAAAGCGCGGCATCATGGGTCGCCACGGATCCGAATCTGGTAGATTCAGACGGCGACACTCTTCCAGACGGCTGGGAAGCTAGGTATGCATGTTCTTGGAATTTAGCCAACGCCGGAATCAACCCACTCAATGGGAGTGACGCACTCGGCAATCCAGATGGAGATGGATATGACGTCGACGGGGATGGGACACTTGCTCTCGAAGAGCAATTCGTGAATTGGCTCGAATATCATCTAAGATCAGAAATACTCGTCGGGGGGTCTTGGACATCTGTATCAGATATCCCCGAAGGATTCGATACTTGGATTTTCAACGCCTCAGAACAGATTAGCGATCCACAGGCCTCATTCGGAGAATTGGCAAGTACAGAAGTTACGAGCCTCCTGGCCGGCATAACCGAACTTGATACTGGTTCCTCTGATCCCGTTTCGCCAGACTCCGACTCAGATGGGATGCCGGATGGGTGGGAAGCATACCACGCAAGATGGTCGGTTTTCGATGAGCGTTGGACCCTTAATCCTGTAAATGGGAATGACGACGTCGGTGATCCGGACGGTGACGGGCTTACCAACTGGGAGGAGTATAGCAGCATACCCGGGAATATGAGTGAGATCGACTCCCTTGTGACCTCTCCACAATTCTATCTCCTCAGCAATGGAGGCGACTGGATACCGACTCCATGGCTAACAGCCGACTCCATAATTTCCTTCGGCGAAGCAGCTAGGGCAATCAATCAAGAGAGCCCTCTGACGGCGGATCCCAATAACCCGGACACCGATGGCGACGGCCTACTCGACGGGGTGGAGATGATATTCACCAAATGGAATTACGATGCTGACACATGGACTCTAAATCCACTTGTGCCATCTGACGGGTATTTTGATTCAGATAGGGACGGATTAACCGACCTTGTAGAGCTTAATCTGACCAATACGAATCCTGCCAATGGCGCTCTCGCCCCTCCGGATGCACCCAGATTCCATGAGGAAGCGACTACATTAGACGCACTTGAGTCCATGAACCGAGTTTACAGGGTCCTGTTCACGAAACAAGGTAGGGCGCATATTGCAATCTCCCAATTCAATGAGTGGCAATCAAGCGGTCTTATGCGGCCACTCTTAGAAGCGCTAATGGGCGTGTCTGACCCCAGCGAAGAAGACACAGATCGAGATGGGATGAGTGATGGTTACGAATATTGGTTCACAGAGTGGGATTTGGAGTCAAATGAATGGACGATCAATCCACTTACCTCCACGGATGTCGAAAGGGATTCCGACGGGGATTCTTGGGATTGTAATGGTGACGGTCTGATATCCCCCTCCGAGTCATTCGATAACCTTGCTGAATACGAGTCTAGAGTGTATGGCAAGCTCCTTGCCATAGATACAATCCCTTCTGGTCTTGGTACAGTTTCCTATGGCTCCGATGCGATTGCCGCACTCCAGTATGAGGCTGGTCTGTCAGAAAATGGCTCCATCGATGAGATGTACAACATATTCGCAACTAAGTCTGAAGAATCCTTCGAAAGAATGGGGCTGATCAACTCTTTCGATCCTGATAGCTTCAATCGCACTCTGTTGGGCATAAGTGACCCGACGCATGACGATTCAGATATGGACGGACTTCCCGATGGATGGGAATACTGCTACTCTATTTTCGGTCATTGGCTACCTCTCCCTGAGGGGCAGCTCAGGTGGTCATTGAACCCACTAAATCCTCTAGATGGCGCTTATGATCCCGATTCTGATGGCTGGTACGACCGAACATCAGACGACAGCCCGGCAGAACAAGGTGTATGGGTTGACCGTGTATTCCAATCCGCCAACTTTTCTGAGCAAATCGGATTCGGTAACACGCCACTACTATTCACGAACTCAATGGAATTCGGCAATGGCACACTCCCGCTTTCCAACGATTCGGACTCCGATTCCGTATTGATGGAACCCATATTCGGAATCGATGGCTCAGTCTCTGATTACCTTCAAAATTACAACCTCTCTGATGGTCGCGAGATACTCAAGTATGGCACCAATGCTCTAGATAATGATACTGATGGGGATATGTTGCCTGATTACTATGAGTATCATATGGGTTGGAATGAGATGAATGACAACTGGTCCTCCCTGATGCAGATTGAAGTGGTCTGGCAACAGATATCATCCAACAGCTGGAAACCTGTGAATATCAATGGTGGCGCCATCTCGAGACCTATCTTGAACTGGACTTGGTTCACTCTTGATGCGACTGATGCATCGGATGTAGGGGGCGATGCCGATCGTGATGGGGATTATGATTGCGGGACAGGCGTCTGTCAATACGTGCCATATACGAATTTCCAGGAATATTTTGGGATAGTAAATGCCACTCTCTCCTCGCCCGCACTCGTTCGATCTGCACCCCTATTCGACTGTAGGGGCGATCCCGTCGAAGAGGGGTGGCAATTCAGGGAGGTGGTCCTCGGTCTATGCGGCCAGACATCGTCGCTGTCTTCCAACTACTTCAGAATGAACCGAATCAGTATGAGCGATCGACTGTATGCACTGATTGTGGATGATAACGATGCCGACTACACTCAGATAGACACCAGCAATGACGAGGTCCTACTCAGCGGCAATTGGACAGATTCCTACAACCGTTTTGCAGGGGATGAATTCCATCTCCCCAATATAGGCCTTGGAGAGTATTCGTACGGTTGGTGGCTGTTAGATTTCGATGGC
The DNA here is from genome assembly GCA_002712645.1 of Methanobacteriota archaeon. Lineage (GTDB taxonomy): Archaea > Thermoplasmatota > Poseidoniia > Poseidoniales > Thalassarchaeaceae > MGIIb-N1. Next base: position 28,662 of record PAUH01000006.1, on the reverse strand, counting down.
GATTCAATAGCCGATGGAACAGATCCGACGAATTGGGATACCGATGGAGACTGGCTGAATGATCGTTTTGAGATTGCCGACGATTTGCTCGATGGCATCAGAGGGAATTCCGGCTCCCCCATCAGGTATGATGACCGATCCGTGCCGTGAACGAGGAAGACGGTATGGACGAGAATATTCGAATTCCGGGGACCGATCAACCCGTCGGGGAAAGGATACTTTTCATCCATGAGAATATGGTGTCATTCGTCAAACAATACGGCATGCCCGTAGTCGAGGTTGCACTGGTGCTTTCGAAGTACATCAGGATCATCAGCCTCGAACTCAAGAATATAGCCGAATCAGCCAATGAAGAACTGCCAGAGCACCTGCTGAAACCAATGTCTCTGGAAGATGATATGCAGGCTCCGTTAATCGACTCATTCCCATTAGATCGTCTGCTGGGCTCACTCGATGAAGATAGAATGGATATTCTCGATACGCTGATGCGTACGGCGATCAACTCCGTAGAAGCTCCATTTGCATCCGTGCTCGCACTCCTCAGGGACTGGGAGAGATTGGTCAGGACCCAACTCTCTACGTCTCGAAGCCCGGGCCATCTATTCAGCCCAATCGAGCTCCCGGAGACATTCTAGGCTATCGGGCCGACCCTTTGGATACTATGCCATTCGATACCCACCAGGAGTCAATGATGGACCAGATGTAGATTAGAGGCCAAAGGACAATTGTGAGTATGAGCGGTAGTTGGAGTATGAACCACCAGGCGCCCTTCTTGTGCTGCCTGTTGAAATGCTGTCCGAGATAGAGGAATGGTATCATGGCAAGCAGTGTGGAGAACACGGGCCGGAATGCGCCCCATGGGCCGATACCCCCGCTCAACTCGTTCCAGATTGCCTTTATGACCCCCAAAGGAGTCGCTCTTCCAGGCCCTTCCGGGTCCAATGTGACTGCAAGCTCGCCGGATGCCATGACATGCGAGCTTAGCGACGCGACAAATATGTGATGCAACCTCGGGAGGCCAGACATGCAGATTCCACCCTCTAGTCGGAAGCGACCGATATTAGTAACCGGGTTCGAGCCATTCGATGGCATGGATGCCAATCATTCGTGGGATATTGCAAGAGCAATAGCCAAAGAAATGGGAGCTGAGGAGGCCATATGCAAACTTCTTTCCGTTGACGAGGAGGGGTCAAAGATTTCTTCACGAGCAATCAAGCTAGGAGAATATTCAGGAGTTCTTCATCTTGGTATAGCGATGGACAGGAAGAGGGTCTGTATAGAGATCGTGGCCAAGAACAAATATGACATTGGTAGAATCGATAATTCGGGCCGAATTTTGAGTATGGAAAAAATAGTTCACGGAGCCCCAGACAATATTGCTACGACTTTGAGTAGACATGTCATCGACGAATGTATCGAGGAGTCGGAAGACCTAGTCCTGAGTTCTGAATGTGGCGGATATATCTGCAATGAGACCTACTTCAGGTCATTGAATTCCGTATTGGAATCGGATATGCGTGTGGAGAGAAGACCTCTTCCAGTTCTTTTCATACACCTTCCTCCAACTGACCTGTTGCCCCTTGATCGCCAGATCAAGGCCGTTTCAGATATCGCAGAAGCAATATCTGCCCCTCCCTCTATGTTGGTGGTAGGGGCGCTTTTACGAGATTCATCGGGACGAATACTATCTTGTAGGAGACCCCCTGAAGACCAATGGTCTGGATGGTGGGAATTTCCCGGCGGGAAAGTGTCGAAAGGAGAGACTCTCATGGATGCCGTATCTAGAGAAGTTAACGAAGAACTCGGAATCCACATAACGCCCGGAGAAGAGGTAGCCAGAGAACTCTACAGATACGAGGATCGTACTGTAGATCTGAGAATAATTGATTGCGGCGTGATAGACCCTGACTCAATCACCCTTATCGAACACGATGAATCTGCTTGGCTAGATAGAGAGGGCCTCAATGAGGTAAAGTGGCTCCCTGCCGATACCCCAATTATCGAAGCCTGGATGGCAAATGGCCTCCCCTGATCATAATCTCCGAGTATCTATCCACTCCGTCGAACTTCCGTCCTCGTTCATCGCAAGGTCGTCACCAGGCCGCCTCGGGATACTGTCTCTACCCGGGTGGTCTGTCAGATTCGTAAGATAGTCATCGAGATCATTTTCCTTTATGGTGATGTCAATTGTCCCCCCAAGAGGGATCTCATCGACTACGAAGGAGCATTTGCCTGCCGATGCAGCCTGTCTGGAGAGTGAGAATGTCGATATTTCACCATCAGATTTCAAGGTCATCGCATCGAGGGCGGTGTCCAAGATTCTGTGATTCCGGGCCTCTTCTATCATAGCATCCAAGCTCTCGACATTCGAAACAAGCCTCATTGAGGCGGAATTGGTGGGAAAGGCCCCCCTCTCCGGCATATTCTCCGGAGACCAGTCCGGGAACATCCTTCGAACTGCATCAAGAACCAAATCAGGACGCTCATGATTCAACAAGGTGGTCGCGACAACAATTTCCATTGTCACTCCCATGTGCTAGTCATACATCACACCTATGCGAGGACAGGTGACATTCATGTCGAAAGTTGTAGGCCGACTACTATGGCTGGACGGTCCTTCCCGATCATGTTCGGACTTCTTCTCACTCCAACCATCGTCCTTCTCGTCGTCAGAATGTCCCTCCCAGTCGTTGATTCAATATTGGTTTCTGACAGAAACACACTTATCGGAATCCATGCGTTTGCTATCTTAATCGGCCTAATTCTCGCAGGTAGAAGTACTAAAAATAAGGATCATGAATTCCTAAGGTCAGGTGCTATAGATCGATTAAGTCGGACATATGAGCTTGAAGACGGCGGCCTTTGGTCTCGTGCAGATGAGGCTCTGGCCCGTCTGGAACGTCGAAACAGCAAGAAGAAAACGATCCAAATGTCAGGCGGGGTTGCCAGTATTAATGCGGAGTCACGAGAGCTAGATATCGGCAATGAAGAGCCCGGGGACATACGCGTATCTGGAGTAGAGGTATCAGCAGACACCGGAGTCGAACAAAATTCATCGGAATCCGAGAAGAAACCCACAATTCAACGAAAATCGAGAGGAATCTCTGCATGGCTCGATAGAAGGGCCGAGAGAGTAGCCAGGAAACGACTTGAGAAAATAAGGTCAAAACAATCCGGAAATAGTGCGGCGACTACCATTTCGTGCAAATCATGCGGGTCCATATCACCCTACGGTACTTCTTACTGCACTACTTGCGGATCTTTGCTGTAACGCCTGCGTCGGATTGAAAGAGCCCTCCCGCGAGGCATCGCTGGGAATGCTGCATGGCGAAGAGGGACTACTACGACGTCCTAGGCCTCGACAAAGGCGCCAGCGAGGATGAAATCAAGAAGGCTTTCAGGTCTCTCGCGAGGAAATATCACCCTGACAAGAATCCTGACGACGAGCAGTCAGAAGCCATGTTCAAGGAAGTCCAAGAGGCGTATGCCATCCTCTCGAATCCGGATGAACGTAGGAAGTACGACCGTTTTGGGCATAATCGGCCAGGAGGCAGCCCATTTGGGCCGGGTGGATTCCAGGGGGTAGACATCAACATAGACGATTTGTTCGGTGGGGGCTTTGATAGTATCTTCAGCACATTATTCGGAGGTCGCCAGACTCGTAGAAATCAGAGGGGCTCTGATCTCCTGTATCGCCATCAGATATCGTTCCAAGATGCATTCACCGGTACCGAAGCGGAGATAGAAATCGAAGTCATGTCTTCTTGCGAGGATTGTTCGGGCACCGGCGCATCCAGTCCAGCCGATGTTAGGGAATGCTCAACATGCGAGGGACACGGACGTCTGAGGAGAATGCAACGTGTAGGCCCATTCACTCAGCAGGTCGTCTCTGACTGCCCTGCTTGCAATGGTGAAGGCAAGACCATAACAAATCCCTGCGAGAAATGTCATGGCGAGGGACGCCTCAATAAAAACCGGAAAGTTCGCTTCACGGTGCCGGCAGGAATAGATTCTGGCACAAGGCTCCGTATGAGCGGGTACGGGGAAGCCTCCAGAGACTCTAGAGGCGCCGCCGGCCATCTATACATCGAAGTAAACCACGACGAACATCCTTGGTTCGAGCGCGACGGTGCAGATCTTCTGATGGCTCTTCCAGTCAATTATTCGGACATCGTCTTAGGCTGTGAATTGGAGATAGACCACGTAGACGATAAGCCCCTCAAAATAAAAATTCCAAGTGGATCCATGCCCGGCGAGACAATTACTGTCAAGGGGCGGGGTTTTCCAAATTCAAGGCGAAGAGGACAACGAGGAGACGTCACAATAGTTCTGAGGCTCAAGTCGCCACCTCGTCTTTCTCGAGCTACAAAGAAGGCGCTGGAAGATTTGAGGAGCCACATAGACGATGGCGCGACTCCAGAGGAATCAGCTAGGGATGAGGCTGAACGGAGAAGAAAGTAGACGGACAGGGTCACTCCCATCTGAGGGCTTTCCGCGGAACAATTGCTACGGGTTCGCCTTTCACACGGCCGGTAACTTCCACTTCGACTATTTCTGGAGCGGGCGCGACTCGAATCGAAATCATCACGCACTCGCCTGCTCGTAAGTCTCCGATTAGAATCTCATCGCCGTGGAACTTCCATTCGCCATCTACCTCATAAATTTCAGATCGGGGACCATGTGGGAATGAAAGTCTTAGACAAGCCATTTTCCAAACAGCGTTTGAGGCCATCCCGAAACTAATGATGCCCTTCTCACCATCATCAATCCAGAGACCAATATCGCCCAGCGGGGTAGAGGTAGAAAGATTTGCAACTTCTCGGTTCACAAGACCCTTCTCAACAATGAAACCTGCACGTGCAGAGATTAAACCAGACCCTTCTACAGATTCCAGAGCCGCCTCTAGTTCGCTATCGGAGAAACCCATTTCCAGCTTGCTTCTTATCGAATCTATCTTTTCTTGATTTATCGTATTTCTTTCATTCCCGCCAAATATCTTCGATACTATTTCCTTCCTCATCATCAGTATCACCAGAAAAGCAGGCGTAAGTAGGAATACACCTGCAAAGATGTAGTATGGTCTAGCCTCTGAAGAAAGATCAACATAGGCTCCGAGGTCTTCTTCTGGAGGGCTATTTACGGAGATTATGAATGAATAAGCCCCTTCTTGGCCCGAGCCCTGTTCGACTCTGATGGCATGCATGCCCGTCGGAAGAAGCATCTGAGAGCCATTTGTTGAATTCATGATCGAGTAATCAGCCTCGCCCCGTAATTCCTGAATCTGAATATTCGCTCCTCCCATCTCGGGATCACTTCTTATTATAGTTCCATTATCCGACTCAATAGATACCAGGTATATGTCGATTGGATCCAAGTCCGATACATCTCCTTGCAGGCGAAGCATGGATGATGAGTAATCTCCTTGATCTGAGATAACAGTCCACATCGGCCATAGGGATGACTCTTCGGAGTTATTTGGAAGACGATTTGGAGCATCTCCTATGAATGAACTTTTATCCGCGCCGACTGAGCCAGAGAAATCGGAAGATTCCGATTCAAGCATGACTTGAATTCCCCATTCGCCTTCAACAGTCGATCCGACACGAATTTCTAGAGAAATCGAATCATGAGAAGTCACACCCGACAAATGACCTATCTTTTCCGAGATACTGCCATCCAGCAGATGCTCATAAATTTCAATCGACTCATCCTCTCCATTACCTGCAAGCGAGGAGATTTCGAATTCCACACCTCCTGCTGCCGGCACGATGAATGAATCAAAGTCTCCTGGGAAATGGAAAAGTCCCCTGGCGTAGGATGAGAAAGAACTCGTAGTCATTCTCTGATCTGCATGTGGGGAGTTCCCTTCTCCGTCCTTGTCGGAAGTTATCAACTCGACAGCATAAACAGAATTGCGTCTATCTTGCTCTGTTGCTGACAAAACCATCCACGCTTCTTCATCACTAGAGGCGCTGACCACGATTCCAGAATGCGTGTGAAGCCCTTCAATTGAGACGGATGGGCTCCTACTGATCATTTCTCTACTGCCGTCTGTCTTTTCTTTCCATATTTCAACTAGAAAAGGTGCTTCCGAGAGTATTGAATCTACCAATGCAACTCCATTGCTGACGAGTAGCCATGCATCGGAATCGCCACCTGAATCGAACCATCCGGACATCTTCTTAGTCGGCAATACGTGACTTTCATACAAGCCATCCAAGCAAATGTCTGATGGAGGGATGGAGTTGACTCCGTCCTGNGCCCCTGATGANCCATTAACATCCGTATGCTCATGGATGAATCCATCTTCCGATGTGAGAGCAATAATNGATGCAGAACCTATTGCATCGGACTCCTTTTCAATGCTGTATGTTAGTCGGCCACTAGCATTCCCCGACCACGACAAGTCGTCTTCGAATACGACTTGATCGGAACCTGAGATTTCCAGAGAGAACCCCGAACACGGCCCATCTTCACATTCAATCGCAATATGGGTCGGCCCAAATGCCTCGATTTCAAGAAGGCTAGAATCGCTACCTTGAGCGGCAGAAAGAGGTACAAGACAAAGAACCGNCACCACGAAATAAATCGCTGATCGTGCGCTTTGCATGACTCTTCGACTAGCCTCTCACCTTAGAATCCTTCAAGCAGATGATACTGCGGCCACGCTCATGGCCGACGAGGCTGCACTCGGCAGAACAGTCGAGGCGCGGGAAAGATTTGCTCGAATATTTGCATTGGGCGATAGGAAGAAACCGTCTGCACGAACACCCGCCCTGGTTCTTGTGGATGGCGATTCTGAGATGGACCCAAGAATAGCGCCCTTTCATCTCACTAGAGACCCAACCGTCGTACCAGCGACATTGAAATTCAGAACCAGAGGCAAACTTTGCCCTCCATTCGAGAGAGAGATCGTGTGGGAGGCCTCTGAGGGCTTATCCTTGCCACCGACATTGGATGAGTCCGATGGAGGAACCTTGCCGTCAGGAGAAGCATTTCTCCCCGTGTCGCTCCAGTCGATTTCTCACGATCCGCGTCTCGCCGATCCCTCTGTAGAACCATCTGTAATCTGCTTGATCGATGCACCTCAGCTAGTCAATGACGATCTTCGTATGATCGGGGCGATAGATGCGCTACGCAGGAGATTCCCCTCTTCTCTGATCTGGGCCCCTGGTATCGCCGGACCCGATAATTGCGCTCTTCTTGCTTGGATGGGGGTTGACCTGATGGATCTCTCGAGATCGAGGAGGGCGCATTCGAGCGGAGTGCTGCTCTCTGCCTTTGGCCCCAGGATGCGTGACCCAGACATAGATGATGGAGACTCATGGGATCACCAGATTTCCATATGGAAGGATGCTCTTAGTGAGACAAGAATGGCCATCCGAGAAGGCAGTATAAGACAACTCGCTGAGGCTGTAAGCCTCTCAAGTCCTCGATCAGTCCAGAGGATGAGGCGTCATGATGCACATGTTTCGGAGGTAGCGATTAACGACCCCGGACAGGCTGGACTAGCGTCTGCATCCGAACCCGGTAGAGTGTGGGACTGTTCTTCGCGAACATCGAGAGACGATCCGATGATTAGACACTGGCACCATTCAATCGGCAGCAGGTGGGTACCAATGCCACATCAGTCGGCAATAGCGGTACTGCTGCCATGCTCAGCAACGAAGCCCTACAGAAGATCGCCCAGCCACAGGAAATTCAGAGATGCCATTGCGAGTCGTGCAGTTTCTGAGATCATGGTCACGGCTCCACTTGGATTGGTNCCAAGGGAATTGGAGGTCCTATGGCCCGCTTCCTCGTATGACATACCTGTAACCGGAGAGTGGGATATGGACGAGCTTCAAATCATCAGGAAGATGGTATCCGATGTCGTTTCTCGTTCCGGTTTTGATACTATAATCAACCATTCAGGAGTCGAGTTAATGATTGACGGATGCAATGTGATCGATACTAGGATGGGCGATACTGCTGGTTCGCAGGAGTCCCTAAAACGACTCTCAGAAGAGGTTCAATCTGCTACCAAAGGAGCGAATGCCCTTGAACCCAAGAGAGGCGTCGCACTGCTCGAGTCTTTCCGATCCATCTCAAGACATCTCTACGAGGATGATGCGTGGCTCAATGGTGCAAAGGTGTCCGGAAGAGCCCCAAATTACAGAATCACTCTAGAAGGAGACCAGATTGCGGTNTGGGACAGCTCAAAGGGAAGGTTTGCATTCTCAAAGTCCGTACTCCCCGTCCTCCTCGAAAACAACACGTTACCCGTCGTTGATCTCGTGGAAGGCCATACGTGGACNGGNGACTTGTTCACATCGAATGTTGCAGGCTTCACGGGATCCCCTCGCGTTGGCGATGAGATACTGGTTCTGCAGGCTGGCGCCCTCAGGGGTTCTGCTAGAGCAGTGGCCCCTTCATGGGAGTGGCCGGCGGCACCGGGCGCACTCGCTCGTGCCAGACACAGACTCTAGACTGCTGCGCAGCGGTTAAAGAGGGGCAGCAGGCCGCCTGCAAACTGAGGTTGGCGCGTATGGCGAGGATGCACAGCGGAGGCAAGGGTCAGAGCGGGTCTTCAAGGCCATTTGTGGAAAGCCCTCCTGAATGGTCTGAGACTGATAAGAAGACAATTGAGGAACTNGTGCTCAGGTACGCCGGAGAGGGACGTTCAACTTCCGAGATAGGGATTGTGCTGAGGGACCAACATGCGATTCCTGACGTCAAACTAGCAACTGGAGAGAGAATATCTGCGATTCTGTCTCGCAATGAAATGACGCCACAATATCCTGAGGACATGATGAACCTCATGAGACAGGCTCAGAGAATCATAGATCATCTCGAGGCCGGCAATCGTAAGGATATCCACAATCGAAGACAATTAGAACTCACGGAATCAAGGCTACGTCGGCTTGCCAAGTACTACAGGGAATCCGGAAGAATCTCTTCTGATTGGACATACAAGCGGGATCAACTCAGATTGATGGTTGAGTAGATAGGCTCAGCTCAATCGAGCCGGAGTGTAGCGAAGCACCCGGAGCAAGAAGTTCGGAATGGACGCAATTCGCTGTGTACCACATTGGGCGTCATACAACTTGGACATGTTATTGTGGGCAATGACCTCCCATCAACTCCCCTGTTTTTACTTCTGGGCGACACCAGAGCCACTGGAAAAACCCCGATAAGGCCAGCTGCTCCGACACCCAGCACTAGAGGAAGATCAAAACCACCAACATATACGATAAAAGACAGAATGCCGAATAGAGATGCAGTAGCAACTGCGGGCGCCCTTATCCTGGTTCGGGTCAAATAAAGTGAAAGCCCCGCTGTGATTGACATCACAAGAACAAGGATCAACGCTGAGACCAACGGGCTCCCTGCAGGAGATGAAGGTGGTGTGTACGAAACCGAGAATATCAAGTCCGGATCAAGATCAGAGTCTTGGAATGATATTGTTTCTAAGAAAACCCATCTCCGATGNTCAACATCCAAATCCCCTCCGGAAACCGCTCCAAATCCTGCTAGGGCAGATGTTCTGAGCCCTGCATCGAGGTCTATCTTTGTGAACCAATCACTCTTACCCGGTTGAATGAATGTGCGTACAAGGTATTCAGACTGTCCTTGTACCCCCGGGGTATAGCGAGCCTCCAAGACAATCGTCACAGGTTCAGATGAGAACGCACGCGTTGCTCCAAAGTCGATCATTATGTCTCTCTGCGACAGATCCACAAGATCCGAACCCACCATCGATTCGATATCTATCCCAAGTCCCGTTGACATGAATGACCTGATGTTCGAGGATGATGTCTGGAGGTGCCCTGTAAGGGCTGCTACTTCAGCGTCATCGACGCGGCCATTATGTTCCTCGCCCTTGGAAAGCGAGTCCTCATAGGAGTCCAGATTCTTCCACCATGACGACCCCCCTAGGGTGTTATTGCCTATATTGTCAAGTCCCCATCGAATCCATTGAGACATTGCGCCGTCAACGGTTATTTCCACATCACGATCCACGATTGAGGCCGTAGCGCGTCCACTTATCTTCACATCCAACTTGGTGCCCGAGTCACGCTTTGGCTCCTCTTCCGGATACCAGTCTCCCGTGCCTCCGTCGCTGTCGATATCAACCTCGTAGGTCCGTACCGATTCTAAAGTCGCCCCTGGGTGCGGACTAACTCTGAACGTAACCTGGATGCCGCCTCCATCGTACGATTCAGGCCATTGCCATACGAATACGAGTCGAACCCCATTTTCGGTTTCAGTCACTACTGGGCTGGTTGTGAGTTGTTGAGAACCAACTGTAGTCGACCCAGAGCTTCGCTTATTCCAGATGTCTATCCCATAATGCGTATCTATCTCGACAGGGAAATACGCGATTCCGTCATTGGAAGAAGAGTCTTCCATCTCTGCAGTGCCCAGGGGGAACTTCGCCAGCATTCCCGCATCCGTAGTGTCCCCCCAGAAGAATCGAATTCCCGCATCGTCCCCCGGTGCCGAGAAAGAAAGTGATTGAACTTCCAGTGTGAATCTAATTTGATCACCCTCGGAGATTGTACCTGAAGACACCTGGACTGGGACGGAAAGAATGCCGTTCGTGACCAATAGGCCAGGGCCTGATGATCCTGAGTAGTATGTGCCTCCTATGTTGACTCCAACAGTCGCATTAAACTGGAGCCCAGTCGCTCCTTGAATTTCGTATGGGATATCAAAAGTCCATTCTGAGCTGGGATAGTCTCCTTCTACACTCCATGTTGTGCTCCACTTCCCAATTTCTATGGCGCCCAGTACCGAGGGCGTGACCACTGCCGAATGCCTATCTTCTAGATCAGAGGAGAATGCGGTTAAGCCCCCCGATTGGGCCTCTCCGATGAGAAACATTCGGAAACCGTCTTGTTCGCAACAGGAACCGTCTTCCTCAACTGCCGTAGTAACCATTACAGGAGCCAAAAGAAGGAGAAAAACAAGAGAGACTGACCTCGCATATCCGCCACTCATGACAACTCGCCTACCTGAACCCGGCTTGAATCCGCCGATGCATTATGCTGATTGGGACCTATCTGTGAAGCCAAAGCAATTTTCGGGAACCCGGAGACCAATCCTCCACACGGGCAAATCCCTTCCTCTCCAGTTGTACAACTTCCCCGATTTCCAGATCTGCATCTTCAACTAAGCAACTCATGACGTTCAATTCGTCCCCATCTGCCATCAGAAGCTCGCAAGTAACCGATGAATCTGGGCTCAACCAATGAATAATTGGTCTGTCGTCATCCCTCTCCACTGAACCAATCTCAAAGATTCCTTCGACTGATTCTATATTTGCAAGCCCCTTAAGCCTGAATGAGTTTGTCAAATCCTCTTTCTCGACTATCACTGCCCTGGATGCCAGTGAAACTTCTCTCATACCCGCCTTTTCATCATCTGGATGGAAGGGTAGCATGATTTCGCGCGGCACTTCGCCCTGAATTGCAATATTCGCAGAATCGGAGACCAATGATATTCTTCTGGAGGTGCTATCGATTGATGCAGCATTTGATGCCTCGATGGACTCCATCGCAACAGCCACGTCTTTCTGAGTTACGCCCATATCCACCCAGAAAGATCTGAGTGCTGCTGGATCGAATCCCTTCCTCCTCATGGATCTAAGCGTCGGGACCCGCGGATCATCCCACCCACTGTAGACTTTGTTTTCGATGCCACGGCGAATCTCGCTGGTTGAGAAAGATCCAGATCCGTGGATACTAACTCTGCCCCAATAGAGGGTTTCTGGGTATTTCCACCCTAGGTGGTCGTACAGAAGTTTCTGCTTTCGCGTCGAATCCATCAGGTCTTTGCCGCGAATTATGTGCGTCACGCCCTGTTCGTGATCCTCTATCGCGCTTTGGAAATCAAGCAGGGGCCAGGCAAGATACGAATTGCCCACCATGGGATGGGCTTCGTGCTGGATTCTCCAGGCCGGCCAGTCTCTTAAGGCCGGATTGGGAAGGCTCATGTCCGTCAGAACCCTGACAACAGCATCNCCNGGGGAGAACCTNCCATCAAGCATTTTTTCCCATGCNTCGATATTCTCTTCCACGGTCCTGCCTCTGTGTGGACAGGCTCTCTTAGAGACTCTGAGGGCTCGGAATTCTTCTGCAGAACACTCNCAGACGTATCCNGCACTTTTTCGTAACATCTCTTCCGCGTATCTGATATANACCGGCATTCTTTCACTTGCCCTAACTACTATGTCCGGCTTACTACCTGTTAGCCATTCATAATCTTCTATAATCCACTCGTAGGCATCCTTCAGGGGCGGTTTTACTATCGTNTCGGTATCATCAAAACGAAGAACCATTTTTCCATCATGCATNGATGCGTANTCGTGATTGATCACCACGCCTCTCGCATGGCCTATGGAGAGGGGNCCATTCGGGTTGGGAGCGAAACGGAGAACGACACCAGCGGAGATATTATCGAGAGGCTTCAANCCCTCCCTCTTCGTCTGCTTGGTCCTTTGAACCGCTTCTGGGTCGATATTTTCTATCAGGGTACGTACCGANGCAGCACCCTCTGAATGAATCAGGGAGTTGGCCTTAGTTACCTCGTCATTTACGACGGATGACAACTCCTTTGCCCTTGAGCGGAGATCTTGTCGTTCTGCAAGCAGCCTTCCGAGGGTAGACCCTATCTGNCCAGCGCCATCATACTCCAGTGCATTCTGAAGCGCATATTTCCTCACAGTGAGGATAGTCTCTTCATCCCAAGCGTCGCCCATGCCTTACCTCGCCCCCTCCTCTGAGGGGGATGAATTCAATGGTTGCTGAATCAAGGCTCCCCTTGAAGNCCTTATTGGNACTGGGACATTGTGCCGTTCAGACCAGATTCGAGATACGGTCGACCAAGTCCACCTGAGATTGGTATTCGGTTCATTCCCAGAGGTAAGGATTCTTATTGCATCTATCGTTTTCGAATCGGAGGGATATCCNGAGCCCACATTGAACCCCACTTCTTCACTAATTTCTGAAATTCTCAAATCTCGCATTACTTTGGCGAGAATCGAAGCAGCTCCTGTGGATGCGCATATTCCATCCATCCCTATCTCACTCTTCACTTGAAGCCCGGGTCGAAGCCCGGATATTTTCTTACGCATCATTTTCGAAAAGTTGCTNGGATTGCTGCCAAGAAGATCAACATGCACCCATCCTGTAGAATCATAATCCGAAACTTCCAGNATCGCCTGAACAAACCTCTCGATTTCGATGGAGTTGAGGCTCTTANTCGCCCGCTCTTCATCAATGGACTTAGCACTTATCGGAATTCTGCAGATACGCCAATCACGTTTCTTAGACTCCCTCAATATCGAAGACTCCACCTCGCTTCTTTTCTTCGAATTCATTGCCTTGGAGTCCTTCGCGCCTATACTTTCCAGATGTAGTAAGTCTNCAGACGGTATACATATGGACGATACTACCAATGGCCCAACCGCAGGACCCCTCCCCGCCTCATCGACTCCGATTATCACTGAACTCATTCCATCAGATCCTTGATAAGGCCCTCAACAGAATCGGCAGGAGGTAGAGAATCGCGTTGTATGGGAGCTTTACCTTCCGAGGGCAAATTCTCAATTCCCCCAATCACGTCATCGATGATTCCTTTGTCCAATGCTAGATTAGAACGTGCAATCTCCTCTCTGTTCTGGATGATTTTTTCTTCTTCAGTTCGCTTGAAACCACTTGAGAACTCCTCTGCCGTTATTGTTGAACTAAATTCCTCGGAGGAACTACTCNCGGTTTTATTTCGTTTCAATGTCNTTCTAAGCTGAAATAGCCCTCCGNCGCTGAGTAAAGAAATCAGAACCAAGAATATTGACTGCAGCAAACCCATGTCTATCGAAGTAGAACCCCCCTCGCTCCCTGCAATGAAGTCTTCAGAGAACGTACACGCCGCATTGATNAATTCTGAAGGATTACCAGCTGGAGATGCTGAAACTTCCATACGAACCGACCCGTCATTCGGATCTGACCAACCGCCAATATTCGCAGACTCGCCCGGGAGTATCGGCCCGATTCGAATGGAGCGCTCATTATTCTTCGACGAGTCTATGACGATACCATGTTCCCCACTTCTGTCCAGGTCAATTGAGAGGTCGACGTAGTCGGATTCCATGCCTATATTCGATATGACGACTGCCAGCAGCAATTCGCCCTCGTCATCCGTCGTACACGAGGTACTGCCNGAGATTACGATTTCTGCTTCAGATCGAATTCCGATAACGATACTCTCGGAGTCGATTATGAGTCCTTGCGTCATGAGCCGAATCTCAATCCCCAGGTCATCATTGGCAGGAGAGCCACTTCCAATACCAATGGCTAAAGTAATCTTACTTTCCCCTCCACTTTCGATTTCTAGCGTTTGGATTCCATTTATNCCCATCCAGCCCGGGGCCCCTTCCACGTCCACCGAGTATGCCGTTCGACCCTCGCCATCATTTCGTATTGTCACATCCAGGCTACATTCGTCGCTGGGTTCCACGTAAGAGCAATCATCTGACTCAATCTCCATGGATCCGGATATCCGTGTTGAAATCATCGCACCCACTTGAATCGATTCCGTATAACTCCCGCCAGAAGGAGCAACTCTAATCTCAAAATCAAAAAAACCAGAAGAATCGTCTGAGGATGCAAGTTGAATCCTCACAGTTACATCCTCCCATGGCTCCACGCCCATCGTCAATGACGAATCTAGCAATATCGCACCCCAGCCATCTTGTGAGATGATACCACTACCCACGTCCGTGGAGATGTCTCCCTGACCCACGATGCCAACATCGATGTTGTCAACCCCATTTCCTTTGTTCAGGATTCCAACTTCTAGTACCGCAATAGAGCCCGGGGGCATGGATAGCGATTCTCCGCCGGAGGTTATCCCTGCGTCTCTTGTACGGCCAACTTCGAGGCCAAAAGACCACTGATCGCTACCTCCAACTTCATCGAGCACGGTAACAGTCGCGTAGTGTACCGATTTCCATTCTGGTGCGAAAGGCCCCGGGTCGGGTGCGTGAATTAATGCTGAGATTGAAACCCCTACATCGCTATCGATATTGATCACCCTTGCACCAGGCTGTACAGTTGGATCGCTCCATTCCCAGCTCCATCCCTCTGGTAGATCGACATCCAACAAAGCGGAACGGGACACCTCGCCATAATTGCGTACGAAGATCGTGATTCCTATGGATGAGCCAGGCTGAATTCCGTAGGTCCCCCCTGGTATATTATCGAGACGAATCTTGGGTCTTGAATCCGAGCGAGGAGGGTTGAAATCAACCATATTGTCCACCACCCTCTTCGATACATTCTCGAGATATGCTGCTGTATTCTGATCAATAGCAGGGGGCCTGTCAGAACTATCGCAGACCTCATCCATCAGGGACAATAATATCGTACATGATACCAAGTACGATCCTTCTTCTGACGCATTAACTCCATCATTTTCGTAGAGCCTCGCAAACTGAGAGTTTGCATCCAATGGATCGGAGCCAGATTCCAGCACGTCTCGATAAACCGTATCATACGCTTCGTCCGCAGGTATCGCAAACTGGATGTCTGTTGAGGAACCCTCCATCAAAGATATCGATCCGTTCTCGATTGCTTGATTCATGGTCTGAAAACTCCCATGTGTTATGGGTCGTGTCGAGTCCCCCATCATATGCGCCCACGGAATCAACAATACCGGGTCGCTAGGCATGCTCCCTGCGATCGAAGATATGTCTGCCATCGAACTAGAAAGTGAGACAAATCCTGATGATGTCGGGTGCTTGGAGATTTCAGTCGCCTCCGGTTGGAGGAGCAGATAATCGGATTGCGTCGAAAGAACCTCTTGCCACGGACTCAGTCCTTCCATGTAGAATGCAAGATGCCCAGCCATGCCCAGGCTTTCCCCCGTTACGGCCTGAACGTTGCTTTCGGTTACTCGTGCTCCCATAATCTCCTGAAATGTTGCAGATATGCTCTCCGTCTGCCTGTCTCCCATCAAGACGACATCGAAACTACTCGACAGTTGATCTCCCGGAGTCTCGGCCTGCACCCCTCCAAGGGGGGCGCTAGAGATGACGAGCATCAGTACTGCTAAGAGACTCCTCACACAACTGGCGTACAGCGCAGTGATATGAGTATCACCCGTGGATGTTGCACCTTGGCTATCATGCAAGAGGGTCGGGAAGCAACTCTGTGAGAGCATGTACGTCGAACTCTCCTGCGTGTACAGGGACCCTCAGTCCGAATACTGATGATATGGAGGGGTCAATCTCGCCAAATGAGCCTATCTCCCGCCCCCTTATCTTCACGACTGCAACCCTCCCCGCAAGCCACGGGCCATATCCTGGAGCACCCTCGGACAGCACAATCTCGCTTTCACTCGAACCCAAATCACGGAGGAGTGAGAGAGCATACCCCTTTGCAGATGTGAATCCAGCATTCCTTTCAGCGCATGCCCACGCTACGGAGGTCGAGTTGTGGTGGTCTATGACTATCGCACCGAGTTCGAAGATCCGATGCGGCAACTCGTGATGTCTATTCGCCGCAAGAACTGACAGCAGCGAAGGAAGAACGCTCTGTCTCAATATCCCGTGCTCTCGCGTGATGGGGTTCCTGATTCGGGTCACAGCACCTCCAGAATCCAAACGAACTGCCTCGAAGTCTCGCGCCTCGCTTGTTAGAGTGAGTGTTTGTACCTCGTGGACCCCCAGCGCGCGGATTGATTGACGAATTCTTCTTTCCATGGATGCCCCCTCAAGCGGAGAGCCGGGGAGATTCATCTCCGAGTCTTGTGCAGGGAGCTGATCGAGACCTATTCCTATTGCGATATCCTCGACGACATCTACGGGATGGAGTATATCGAACCTCCATGACGGCATTTCGATAAGATAGCCTGGCACATCCTCGTGTTCGCCGTCCCATCTCGAGCCTCCTGCTGTTGAGCCCATATTTTCTCTACCGACCAGATTGCCGCCCATTCTAGATATCGATGAGCCAACTGCTTCGTGACCCGGGTCCTCTCCAAGTATCATCGATACCAGTGTAGTCGGCACAAGATGCTGTACTGGTTCCATATCGATACTCCATGTCGAACCATCATATTGGGTGACTTCGACTGATTCAATGACTCCGCCTCTCTCCGAGAGCGACAGTGCAATGAGTCGCATTGCTGCGATACACGCACGCCTATCCCATCCCGTGACGTCGATTAGGAAGTCCGTTGTCCCTGTAGTCACTGTAGTCGCAACCCCGTTTATCACCGGCGGGAAAGATATCACTCTACCTTCGGAATCCGAAATCAGCGGAAATCCTTCAGAAGGCTCAACCAGATGTGAGTATTCCCTTCCCTTGGGGTGCGATTCAAGAATTTCCACAAGCGTCATCTTTTCCTCTGCGCCAAGTGGTGTGAATGCTGAAGACCCATCATCTGAAGTTACTCTGAAAGGCCCCTTTATGTTGTTTAAATCGTGAACACCTATTGATACTGCGCGCCTGCGCCTCCCGAGTGTAGTGTGCAATTTCTCCTGATGATCCATCAGGGATTGGACAAATCGATCACGCTGCGCCTCGGATGAACCCTGATCGACGCCTCGTACTATCGCTGCAAATACATGTGGCCTAACACTCTCCATGGTCGGACTGACAACCATACTTTCCATTCCTTTCTTCACTTGTAGTGAACAAGGCGACGTAATGCCTCCGAGGAATGACCTAGCGGCGCGAGCCATCGTTTCATGAGACAGTAAATCAGGTCTATCAGGGAATATTTCGATTTCCACCTCCTCGGAGTCACACCTTTCTACAACAACGCCGATTTGGGAAAGTCGCTCGCCCCACGAAGTAGCATCATGAGTGTAGCCATTAGATTTCTGAACCTCTTCAAGAAGAGAATGTTGGAAGGTTACTGTAGGAATTTCAATCCCTCCTCGCCCATGTTGGCAACGGACGTTCCAAACCCGCCAGCCTGAGCCCTGTTTGCATTGCAGTCCCATGATCAATCGCTCTAAGATTAGATCTATTCACCTCAGAAAAAGACGTCACGCCCATTTCCCTCAAGATGCCCCTGATCGCCCCATCAACCACTTCAGGCCCCCCCTCCAGATCGGGAGACACCACGATGTCTACGCCTGCACATTTTGAAATCACAATCGTTTCTGCTGAGACGGCCCCTTCTAGCCGAATCATGATTGAACGCCCGCCTGCCGCCAGTCCAGACTTCTTGCTAGCCATCCCTATTCTAGGGAGTGCAATCGTAGCCCCTGCTCCGTCCAAACTCGCGACATCCACTAAGATCCCATCAAGATTGAGATCGACACATCTGCGAGATAGCTCTTCGACCCTGTCGACACGATCGGCGAGCAAAACAAGCGATCCAGGATCCATCCTGCTTCTTATTGAGACTATTATGGAATCCAACTCAGCATCATTGAGTCGGGGGAGATCGTCGAGATTAACAATCACTCCCAGACACTTCAAAGACTCCTTCTCGAGTTTAGCAAGGGTGGCATCTCCAACCACGAGCAGGTCCCCAGGTTCAGGAACGCCCCTGACAATGCACGGGCCAATTCCGCTAGAATCATCAAGAATCGGAATCCAAGGTCTTTCCAGAACCAGTTCGTGGCTGTCTTCCCTCGATCCCCTTATGTGGACCCTAGTTTGAACATCGACACACGAATCGATACGGCCAGATCCGGACCCAACGACCCCGATACCTGAGAAACTCCCTCCTCTGCTGACAGAAGGATGCTCATCTACGAATGGGGCATCGCCTGCATTTAGAACAAGAGATCCATCCGGGATATCAATCCCCAATGACGACATCAAATCTAGAGCCTCTTTGGACATATTTTTGGGACCTCTCTCGGACACGACCCCTTGAGGAACGCTACCGCAGTCCCCGCAGATAATTATCTGCCCACCAGTCATCCCAATCCCGGGGTTGTCTCCGGATGATCCGATTATTATCACCGTGCCCCCAGACATACCGGAACCAGCATTTGAACCTGAATCGCCTCGAATCAGAAGCGTGCCGCCAGACATCCTGGCCCCAGCGTTATCGTCGCTAGATCCGTGAATCACTATTGAGCCGCCGCTCATTTTGAAGCCTACACGCGAGCCAGCATCTTTCTCCACGACTAATCTGCCCGAGGACATCCATCCGCCTGCCATCGATGCAACAGACCCCTGCACGGTCGCAGTCCCTCCTCGATTCATCAGTCCGGCGCCTTCTCCGAGATTTCCAAGGAGCAGTGACCGCGACTCATCTGGAAGTAGGCTAAGCGCACCAATCTCGCCGTTTTTCGGCTTCTCGTCACCTTCTCTCCCCCATCCTATACGTACAAGTAAATCACGCTCAATGGCCTGAACAAGCATCCTGTCCAGATCGCGATTCAGCTTCTCACTTCTATCGGACGCCATCGACTCCCTCGACCCGTCCCCTGCGTGGCATGTCTTGAGCATGACGGGATGTAGGCGATATAATGCCGCTAATCGCCCAATCTTGATATCCCTCCGAAGGTAGTGGGTGCCATGTCCTCGGTGAGAGTGGCCATCAACGGCTTCGGAACGATAGGAAAGCGCGTGGCTAGAGCAGTGCAGGCCCAGCCTGACATGAGCGTCTCTGGAGTCACGAAAACAGGCCCAAGTCACGGGTGCGGTCTCGCACAGAGGCTAAACCTCCCATTGTATTGTACAAGCGACGACCGAGAGGACATCGCAGCCTTCGAGAAAGGAGGTTATCACGCCGAGGGCGGTCTGAGCGATTTGCTGTCTAATTCTGACATCGTAATAGATTGCGCTCCTGGAAAAATGGGGCATGCTAATCATCAGAAGTACGTCGATGCTGGAATAAAGCACATCTTCCAGGGAGGGGAGAAGCACAGCCTCACNGGACTGAGTTATACATCTTCTGCGAACCANAAAGAGAATATCGACGCCGATGGTACCAGGGTCGTTTCATGCAACACAACAGGCCTTGCGAGAACCCTAGTTCCGCTGAGGGATGCCACGGGAGAGCTATCGGTGGAATGTACGATGATACGCCGCGCAGCAGATCCGGGCGACTCCAAGAAGGGACCAATCAACGCGATAGCCCCTGTTCTGAAAGTTCCGAGCCACCATGGTCCAGATTTGATGACTGTGGCAGGGGGGATCGGAATTACCAGCCTTGCAGTAGCCGTGCCCACNACGATAATGCATGTCCATTCGATTGTCGTCGAACTCCCGGACGGCCATGGGATGACCACTGATAGCGTTCTCGATCTATGGGCCAAAACCCCCCGCGTGATTTCCATGTCTGGTTCAATAGACAAGATCCCATCTACTGCAGAAGTGATGGAGATGGCACGAGATATCGGCCGCCCATGGGGCGATCTACACGAGATATTCGTATGGACCGACGGTGCAAGTCTGGATGGNAATACATTGAGATATTTCCAGGCCATACATCAGGAGAGTGACGTGATTCCAGAGAATGTCGATGCTGTTCGTGCCCTCATGGGCATGGAGCACGATTGGAGAGCCTCGGTTGAGATTACAGATACTTCGATTGCGGCTTCTCTGGTTTGATGCCAATAATGCCCATTCTCCCTGAAGGGTGAAAAGTCTAACCGCGGCCCCCGCTAGAGTATGNTGGGCCGTTCACGAGCACGAGCGATGATTCTCATCATCATTGTCGCAACCCATACAACGGCCTCCGCAACTGCAAATTCATATGCTCAGGTGTACGAAGATGACAGCNCGAGTANTGGCTACGTCGCCCNTCCCTCGCCATCGTTGGCCGCCGTGGATTTGCTCCCTCCCTCGAATTTGATACATGGCCCATACGGCGCATACGACCCACTTCTGGATGTTCCAAACACATATTCGTTGATCGAAAGGATGGAATTCGACGGATTAGTGATAATCCAATCGACCTCAACGGATCTAAGAAATATGATCGAGGTCGTAGTTGCATCTGGGGGGATTTTCCAGGATTTCTATCCGGATCATGCTGCCATATTCTCTATCATGCAAGGGCCGGAGGGAATCAGCACGATTGAATCGCTCTCCATGGAGCAATCAATACGATGGGTGGAACCCCTTCCGACTTCCTGGAGGATAGACCCCTCCCTCGTAGATGGTCAGAGGGCACTTTTGGATATAGATGTCCATCTAACCAGGGACATAGAGCCAGCCGAACTCAAATCTATGGAGGAGTCACTACTCCAGTTCACATACTCGCCTGGATCCGAGATTAGATGCGAGGATAGGCTCTGTCAAGCCAAGTCAATCGATTCTCTAGTGATAGCAAGGCTGCTCATCGATGGTCGTGTAATGCATATTTCCAAGGGAGCTAGCATAGTGTCCCATGATGCAGACTCGAGGTCGATAATGGGTCTATCTCCGATTTCCCCCGCCCCTCCCCTGGATTATGACGGCTCAGGTGAGATAGTATCGATAACAGATACGGGTATCGATGAAGATCACCCATCAATAGAAGATAATATCAGGGCTGTCTACAATCAGTTCGGCCCGGATAATTCAGCATCGGACACAAATTCTGGCCACGGCACTCACGTCACGGGAATCATCGTGGGAAATGCCTCCGATGATGATCAGACTCTGGGTATAGCGCCTGCTGCAGAAGTCAATTTCTATCAAATTGAGTACGATACTTCCGGCCTTCTAGCTCGCTGGGGAACAATATACAGTATGTTCTTCCACTCGCTGAATAATCAGGCTCGGACCCATTCCAATGCATGGGGAAGCGCGAATCAACCGGGCGAATACACCACGGACTCAAATTCAGCGGACTCATTCATTGTAGATCAGCCATCGTATCTAGCAGTCTTCGCATCTGGTGACCTAGGATCCACACAAGGAGCAACCACCACGCCGCCTGGCACTGCAAAGAATGTACTCACAGTAGGGGCATCGACTCAAGGTTCGGGAGGAGCACAGTCTCCAAGTTCACCATCATCGAATAATTCGGGTGGGACCCTCGACGGGCGAATAAAACCAGATCTGGTGGCCCCCGGTGGCGAGATATGCTCTGCACGCGCACAGGAAGCCACAGCAGTCCCCGGCCAATCCTGCTCTGATGCGTTACATGGCGATTCTACGACCCCCCTCTATTTCTCGGACAGCGGATCGTCCATGGCCACCGGAACCGCCACTGGTGCAGCTTTGCTCGTGAGGCAGCATCTCAGAGAGGACCTTGGAATATCTGAACCAGATGCATCCCTTGTCAAGGCAATTCTAATCAATGGCGCATCTGATCTAGGTCAACCAGACATACCTAACTCCAATGAGGGCTGGGGCCATATCGACCTCATGAGAACTTTGAACCCCGTCTCGGCTGATGGAACCGCCCTCAATACACTCATGGATTACGGTCACGAACTCAGACCCGGGGAAGCACTCGTACAGCTCGTCGATGTTCAACAGGGCCCTCTCGACATCACCCTGTCATGGACGGATCTAGAGGGTTCGGTAAACGCTGTGGATAGCGCTTCGAGACTGATCAACGATCTGAATCTGCTTGTGACAAGCCCGAGCGGCGTCCAATATGCTGGAAACGCTTTCTCACAAGGATTCAGTACCCCGTCCACGACTGCGGACCATCTGAATAATGTCGAGAGACTGCGTCTCCAAGATGCTGAGAGTGGCACATGGGTGGTTGAGGTCAGGGACGTCGCAGGAGTCACTCAGAACGGTTACTCTCTGGTGATTACTGCCGATGCACAATGGGTAGATCATGCGGATTTCACAGTCCTGGATGACTCGCTGAGAATCAATGACGATGTGATATTCGAGGGGGAACAACTCCTGATACAGATGAAATGGCGCAATCAGGGGAATATTTTGAGCGAATCTTACAGTGTCGAGATATTCGATATAACTGAACAGGAGAGCATAGCCACAAATGCAAGGCCACGCCTCTCGCCAGGAGGGACTGAGACATGGGCGGTACAGCATGCATTCCAATCCGTTGGCACGCATCTGCTTGAATTGAGGATCGATGTCGGTGCCGACGTGGTAGAGTCGAATGACGAGGTTTCAGGTTCGAACAACAATATCGCTCAATTGGAGATACAGGTATCCAAGCAGGGTCTCGAGATTACCCCTTTGATGCAGGATGGTTCTTTGCCTGACTCTGACGAGATTGAATCGGCATCATCCAGAGTTCTCGACCCAACTTCGGAAGTCTCCTCAGCATTTGATTTCATAGTGAAAAATGTTGGTACTTCGGACGTTACGATATCCCTGATCGCCACTCCTGTCAAACAGGTGATAGACGGAGGCGCGCTGGTAAACCCTGATGACGAATGGGCGAGGGTAATTTCGGAATCAGGCCCCATTGAATTAGCCGCCTCAGGCCAACCCAATGACAACATCACAGTCACTCTCACGATGACTGACGAAAGTGCCGATCCCGACGCACAGGGTACGCCCATTTTTGCAGTGCCAGGGGATTTCATGTCACGAGTCGTCGTGAGGGATGTCCAGAACCCCACCGTCGTCAATAGCAGAGCATTCGAGGTCGAGGTCCCTCGTGTTGAGGGACTCCAGATACTCGCTAGTGGATTGGACGATTTCTCTTCCCGGCCAGGAAACTTCGCCTCTTTCGATATGGCGGTTCTGAATACGGGCAATGGGGACACGATATATGAGGCGCAATGCTCCTCTGCCAGCGGCTGGTCTACGCGTATAGACTCAATCTTGTCAGATACAGTTCTACTGCCTGAACTGGCAAGATTGGAATATATCACGATACCAGTATCCGTCTTGGTCCCTCCTGCGACCTTAGGGCTGCCTTCGTCTGGACATGTAGAGATCGTTACATGCATGATATCCTCTCCTGACGGCGACGGTCCCAGCGAAACCATACAGGCATCTCTTGTGGTTGAAGAGAGCAGGGACTTCACAACGAAGCTTTCAGACGGCGATGGGAACGAACTGCCCCCAATCGCGGCTTCGGATGATAGGCCAGTGCTGAATATGGTCAGGGAGGACTCGATGTTAGAAATCTACAACAGAGGCAATATCGACATGCAAATGTCCGTGACCATCAGACTCTCGGACTCAACGTGGGGGCTGGAAGCAACTCTAAATCCGGAATCCTCCAATCCAGTGGCGATATCTGTATTTGACGGCGGGGCCTCCATAGATGTCTCTGTTGAAGCGGGCTCCATGGCCAGCATCTTGGCAACTTCGATAGCCCCGCCAACAGCATCCATGGGGGATCGCGCATTACTCACGTTCCGAACCACAGAAGGTCAGCAAGTCACAGTAATCGACTCTTCAAGATTCATTCTCCAACCACGTCTGGAGATATCCATGCAGGCTCCGGAAACTCTTGAACTACTAGCAGGCGAATTTGCAGAATTCCCCCTTGGCATATCCAATCCTGGGAATGTGCGGCTTGATCTATCTTGGACATTCACGGGAACTGCCGAGGGATGGGCAATCGGCCTCCAATCGATATCCCCCTCTTTCATCGAACCGAATCAAGACCTTACGCTGGTCATGGGCGTCGGCGTTCCTGCCGGTTGGCCTGTAGATCAAACAGGAGAAGTAGTTTCAATCATCGTTGAAGGCACGAATGAGCTGCTTGAAGATCAGATCGAACTCCAGTCAGCCGACATTCAGGTCTCAGTCAGGGAGACATGCGGATTTTCACTCGAGGCCTCCGAGTATCCTTCAGTGGAAGCGGGGGACTACGCCGTATTCTCCGCAACTGTGCACAATGTAGGCAATATCCCATCTGCCTTCAGCATGGATGTGACACAGGAATCAGACGTATTCTCGGAGTTGAGTGCCACGGGGGAACCAACGGAGATGGCCCCAGGAGAATCGAGGACTCTCGACTTCACGTTGGGCGTTGACAAGGAAGCGACCCCGGGAATTGAAAACTTCCTCGTAACATTCTATCCCGTAGGCCTATCCTGCGATGAGACCAATTTGGCGTTAGACGAGCCTCAATCCGTAACGGTCTACGTGCTGCCAGCCACTGGAAGCGGAATCGGCAACTCCCTGCCTCCGTTCGTAATGCCGCTTGTTTTCATACTACTCGTCTTTGCCGCAACAGCCGGAATAATTTCTCTGAGACGCTCATCGCCTGAATCAGAGAACCCCGGAGAGGATTTGATTCCTGAGGGCTCCGCCCTTATGCAGGGCGAGGCATCCACACGTAGGATGAACGCACTGTCCACGGAAGCCGCCGATGAAACCCTTAGCACCACTGTGAAAAGAGGCGATATGGAGGCTGCCATTAGGGACTCGATGCCCAAATTAGATCTACCCCCCCTTCCAGGCAAAACAACTCCTCCGCTACCTCCAAGCGGACTGCCGGATGGCTGGTCAATGGACCAATGGAGAGAGTATGGCTCCGAATGGCTCAAGGAGAATCAGGGTTAAATCCACAGCAGTTTAAGCACTATCGGCACAGGAGGCAAACTAATGGAGTCTCGGGGACGCAGTGAATCGATAATATTGTTCGGCCCTCCCGGTGCTGGAAAAGGCACACAGTCCGGCCTTATATCCGAAATAACGGGTAAACCGCAGGTTTCCACGGGAGATATGCTGCGTGAAGCAGTGAGCGAGCAAAGTGATGTTGGCAATGAAGCCAAGTCGTACATGGAGAAGGGCCTACTAGTTCCCGACTCGATCATCATCGAACTGATTAGGAGAAGGCTCCAGCGGGAAGACGCGTCAGACGGACTTCTATTCGATGGATTCCCACGTACGATTCCTCAGGCGCAGGCCCTGGAGAGCCTGACTCCCGTGTCCATGGTGCTTTCTCTGAACGTACCTGACGACATAATAGTCGGCAGGATCACTGGAAGGAGAACCGACCCCGAGACCGGCGAGATATACCACATAGNGCATCGCCCTCCTCCGGATGACGTGGCCGATCGAGTCATCCAAAGGACTGACGATACCGAGGAAACCGTCCGTCAAAGGCTTTCGACATTCCATTCGCAGACATCGCCCCTGGAATCCTACTACAGAGAAAAAGGGATTCTGGTCGAGATCGACGGCGCGGGCCCAATGAGCGAAGTATCCTCATTGGTCCGCGATGCGGTCAATGGGCGTACGGAGGGGTGAATCGATGGGAGCCAGAGGCAGGACCAGGCCAAGAAGGGCCAAGATCGCCTCTGACGCTGTAGACGGCCTTGCAAGAATATGGCGCGTCGACCCCTCTTCAGAAGTCGCACAGGCTGCCGGATCTGCAATGCTCCGAACCGCTCGTAGAAATCGAGTCAGAATTCCAGGCGAACTCAGGATGAGGTCATGCAGAAGCTGCAGGAAAATGCTCGACTCTTCAAATTCAAGAACGCGGATAAGGGCCGGCCAGATTATCGTAACATGCGTTAAGTGCGGAAGGGTCCACAGATATCTTGGAGGCGATTAAAATCTCTGAAATAAAGGTTCCAAGAGCTATGATTGAAGCGGCAAAATCGAGAGACCTTCAGACCACAATAAGGGTTGGAAAAGGAGGCCTCTCAGAATCTGTGGTGAATGAGGTGAACGACCAACTCGGGTCCAGGCCACTCGTCAAGATTAAACTGAATCGGGGCGTAGCAGGGGAGAAATACGCTAGACTTACCATAATCGCCGAAATCGAAGAAAAAACGAATTCGCATGCGATCTTCGTCAGAGGCAACGTGGCTGTATTGTGGCGACGCTGAACAATCCGACAGGTAGCCTTCATATGGTCCACGCGGAAGCCGAAAGCATGCCTCGCGCAAAATGGTATCGAAGTCGAATGAACTTCTCGATCTTCCTCGTAACTTGTTTTGCATTCATTCCCGTGGTCACGGCTGGCGCCATTTCCACCACTGCTGGAGGGTGGGCCCCGCCTGAGAATTTGCCGAGTTGGGTCACGCCACTGGCCTTCGTGATCCTCATCGCAGTATACGCTTTGATCGTCTTCGAGGTCGTTCATAGGGCGCTGGCAGCCGCTATCGGCGGAATCGCCGTCGTGATTGCACTCCATGCAGTGGGCGACGGGCCGGATCTAGGAACTGTTGTCACTTGGATCGACGAAGAGACTCTGGGGCTACTCATCGGAATGATGATCATCGTGGATGTGCTGGCGAAAACCGGTCTCTTCGAATGGGCTGCAGTACAGGCGTATGCCTACAGCGGAGGCTCAATTTGGAGACTTTCGATAATCCTGTGCACAATCACAGCAGTATTCTCGGCATTCCTCGACAATGTGACTACGATCTTGCTGATCGTACCAGTCACCATCCAGATTTCCAAAGTTCTCGATTTAGAGCCCATACCTCTGATTATCGCAGAGGTGATGTTCTCAAACATCGGAGGCGCAGCAACACAGATTGGCGATCCACCGAACATAATAATCGGCGCACAACTCTCGCCACAGGCTCTTTCAGATTATGACATGCTGGCAAGCCAGGGGGTCACATTTACCGATTTCATAGTTCACGTAGGGCCTGCCGTAGTGATCGCAATAGCCCCCTCATTCTGGCTACTATCGCGTCTTGAATCGAAGGGACTCTCCGGCGCCAGGCATCGCAATGTAGACTTGCTGCGCCTTCGATACGGAATCAAGGACATGCAGCTGTTGAAAAAATCCGGCGCGATACTAATGTTGGTCATTATCGGATTCTTCGCCCATTCAGCATACCCGCACCCGCTACTAACGGTGGCCACAATAGCCCTTGGAGGCGCAGTTCTGATGCTACTCTTCACATCGCCCCATCACGTAGAAGAGCAGCTCGACGCAGTGGAATGGACCACCATCATATTCTTCGCAGGACTCTTCATCATGATTGGAGGACTTCAGTATATGGGCCTGATTGATAGTATTGCTGACGGCATATCAGATATCATTTCGAGGGCCTCCGAGGACAATAGGCTCATGGTATCCGTGGTGCTACTCCTGTGGGTCTCTGCGATAGCATCCGCATTCATCGACAACATACCGTACACGGCGACTATGGTGCCGGTTGTAATCGAGCTTGCCAACGATCCCAATCTTGGCCTTGAGCTCGGCCCCCTTGCATGGGCTCTAGCCCTGGGCGCCTGTCTCGGAGGCAATGGTACCATCATAGGGGCATCTGCCAACGTGGTGGCCGCTGGTCTTGCTGAAGGGTCGGGTAACGACATATCCTTCAATCGATTCTTCAAGACCGGATTCCCGATAATGATTCTGACTATAATGACGTCAACGGTCTACGTGATCGTCAGGTATGCTATCGAATGGGAGAGCAATGTCATACCATTCATTATCATAGCAGCTATGATGGCTGCATCCCTGTTATGCACTCCAATCATCTATGGAAAGTTCGCAGATTCCATTGATGATTCAGAAGTCGAGTGATAGCGCCTACGTACATCGTTCTCTAACTAGTTATTACGGCCTCATCACCCGTCTACTTGATATACCGAAGGCAAGTCGCAGGGCTGCTTTTAGTGCACCCCTTCAGTGATGCTGAGGGGGGAAGTGGATGAGGCCGCGTTGCCCTGCGGGGAGACAATGTGGCCTAGGAATCCAACGACGAATCGAGAAGCCTGGACACCAGAGGACTCACCAAAGGTGAGGAATCGAATGTACAACAATTGATCCTGATGCTACAACCCGACTGGGGGATGGCTCGGCTCGAGAGCCGAAGAAGGTCGTGACAAGCTGCGATAAGTCGCGGGGAGA
>PAUH01000005.1 GCA_002712645.1 Methanobacteriota archaeon | reverse complement strand
TCGGAGATTAACATATTCAGCAAAATTCCCGATACATCAACCGATCGTGCTCCAGATGTTGATGAGCGCGGTATTGTGAATGGGGCGTCAACTTGGATAGACTGGCCGGAATTGAGCAATACTTCCACCGCATAGTCTCCGGGTATCGCGCCAGATAAGTGGAATGTTCCTTCGCTGACCATTGGGCCACTGAATGTACCATCGCCCTGGAATGTCCCATCGCCAGTGATCGTGCCGTATGGCCCATCACCATCGGTGTTCACATCGAATTTTCCTGCTGCAGTGAAGGTTGCATCGGAATAATGCCTGATGAATAGGGACTGGCCGTCAGAGACAAATTTCCCCGTTCCGTTGAATGTTCCATCCAACAGGAATGTCGTAGAGTCCAACATGCATTTTTGCTCTGCATCAGGGATTGTGCCGTTCTCAGTGCACTGGCTGGTTGCATCATTAGATTCCAATTCGCCGACGAATGTTCCTTTCCCTTCGAATGTTCCAGTGCCAGTTACTGACTGATTGTTTCTCAGAGTCTGACTGAGGGTTCCTGTGAACTCGACGGCTGTAGCGGGCAGAGGTGACTCGAAGGACCCTGTGCCGTCGAAAGTGGCTGTTCCGTCGCCTTGGAAGTACAATCCTTCTCCTTCTATCGATCCCGACGAGGTCGATATTGAGTAGCCTTGGTGTGTTGCTTCTGGGTCAGATGGCTTGAGTACCACTGTCGCGTCAGCGATTGGCTCCCCGTTGAATGAGGGCTCGCCAGTCCACTGGAGTTGTCCCGTTGCAGTTGCGGACGGCACAGTGATTGTAGTCGAGATGAGTGCCTCTCCCCCGCTATGGCCTTGTTCTCCTGATACCATCAATGAGGATGCGCCGATGTATGTGGCTCCGGCCACCCCTCCCAGAATTGCGGTGATTGGGTTGATATTGCGATCTTCAGAGTCGGTTTGCTCCCTTGTGATGTCAGATAGCATTTCAAATGCGCCCGATTGAATCTGTGCTCTGACAGCTGTGTTGTCTACTGCGCCATAGAATGCAGAGACCCGTATCTTTCCAGCAGGAACTGTGGCTGTGAATCGGCCCTCGTCATCAGCGACTTCGGAGACGATGGGAATCCAGTACGTTCGAGGGTCGGAATCTTCCTGCCCTTCTCCGCTGAATGCATCTCTCTCGACGAGTATCCGTGCATTGGGTACAGGTTCGCCTGACTCGAGTACGACTTGCCCCTCAAGAGTGGCTCCACTGTAGTATTTGACGATCTTGACATTTGAGTTTGCACTGCCTATAGCACTGTAGTACTGGCTGGGATCTACGCGAGGATCGCTCCATTCGTAGATGTCGGGCACCCCATTGCCGTCTTCGTCAGGAGAGTCTGCTCCGTCATCGTGGTAGTTGGCGATGACGAAGTGGTTCATCATGGCGCCGGGGAGTGCGTATGAGTTGCTTAGAGGTGTACTGGGAGTGCCGGGTCTTGCCCACGTTGGACCAGGTTGTCCAGAGGCCCCCGAATCCAATCCGAGGGTAGATGTCCCATATCCAACATATATGCGTGCAAGGAACGTGTCGAAGAAAGCAGGTTGCTGAATGTAGTCGATATCTTCCAGAGATATTATCTGATTCGGATCAGTAATGGCTCCTGACTGCTGTCTGACGATATCATCCAGGTATTCCTGCTCATACTCGCCAGAGGTTCTCGGGATAATCGGCCCATCGCCCCTCTTCGTCAAGTAACTACTGGAAATATAGTCTTCCGGATCGAGCCCGGCGAGAGTGGTGGGCGCGTAGAATATACCTGTCGTCTGCCCTCCATGATAGGAGTAGTCCTCGTAGAAGAGTCCCCCGAGTGGGTAGAGCCTGTCATCGATCGCGAAATAGCGTACTTCCGTGTTCCTCTCTACCGTCTCGCCGATACGACCTTGGAAGGTCTGTACTTCCCATCCGATTGAGGAAAGCTCCCCGAGAAGGTCGACGATCTGATCTAAATCGAGGACATGGGTGATGAATGCCCTGCCGACCGCCAGTCTAGCATTCGTTCGATGGATTCCTGTGGACAGGTCATCGAAATCCTCGATAAGATCAGCAGTGTACCTGTGGTCTCCTATCAGGTAATGAGACGGTGTGCTTGAGAATGGAGATGAAGAGCCCCTCGTATCATTAAACAGGGCCATGGCATCATCTGCATTGTCCAATCTCTCACCGACGATTTCACCTTGGTCTGTGACGAACCAACCGAACTTTGACGGTAGACCCGAGTCTGCCAGGTACGCTCCTCGAAGAAGTTGTACTTCACCGTCAGAATGTATGATTGCGAGCGAGCGCTTCTCGACATCGTCCGAAGTCATGCTATGAATCCGTTCGAGTTCCCTGATCTGATTCTCTCCGAGATACGAATCAAGTACCTCCAGATTGGATTCATCAGAGACCCCCCCTATCCTCAGCGAGTTCATGATCATCAATGCAAGTACATCTTCCTGCGAGTGACTTAGCAGGGTATTACCAGTTACAGGAATGCCTGACTGGAAGTTGTCAGCAACAGTAGGGTGCTGACCCTGCGATAGTGCCTGGAAACCGTAGTCCCACCACGAAAGGAACGCTGGACGCTCGGTGAAATCGGATTCTGTGTCTTGATTGGCCAGCCAATCGTAGGCCATATTCCATCCGCCGCCATTGAATCCAGGTCCGAACGTCCCGAGGTACCAACAGCCAGTGGTGCATCTCTGATCGGGAGAATACTGGTTGGAGTTGAGTACTGAAAATCCGAGAACCTCGTATCGAAGAACATCCGGCATAATTCCTTGGATAGCCTCATCCACATCACCTGAGGCAGAGTCGCCCCTAGGTATTCCAGAATCTATGCCATATGTCGCATGCTGGGAGAATACGATGAGGAGGATCATCATTACTGCTGGAACTCCGGGTCTCGATCTGCTTGCTGAGAAAGTACTGTTGAATCGTGCTCTAGGCGATCCGACGCCGCTCTTCTTCCAGTGTTTGAGGAACTCGCTTGGATTCGCTGCAACCCACATAGAGGTCAATCCAACTGCGCCTACGACTGCCATGGGCGGGCCTGCATTGAATATGAATCGGCCAGCAGACCAAGACATGTACGATGCGATTACGATCCATGCCCCTAGCAAGAACGAAGCATTGTTCTCTTTCCTGCCCCCTCTCCACATGAGAATGAGTCCATAGCCTATTGCTGCGATAGCTACTATCGGGCCGAATGAAGCGAATAGAATGCCTCTATCTGGCGCTTGGGCCTCTCCAATCGTTGAGAATACCTTGTTCTTGGAGAAGTAGAACCCGCCGGTGAAGAGAATGTCCCATCCGGCATACAGATCCAGGGCCTGCAGAGTGTAGAGGATAGCTAGAACAGCCCCAGACAGAGTTGCAGTCATTGTGAATACGAGTAGCCATGGCTTGTCTCTGGCGGCTGAGATGACATAACCCAAACCTAGTGTGAATCCAAGCATGTAGATCAGAGGCGCCATTCCACTCGGATCGGACAAGAGATTCATCCCGGGCCACATGTAGAATGGAAGAGGGATTAGCATAGATGTGACTAGCATCTGATTCATTGCAGACGTTATTGGGAGGGTGTCCCTGCCTCTGAAGAGATTGAGGATTGCCACGCCGGAGAAGGCCAAGAATATGATGCCTGGAGCGTAAACGAATCCTTTCCATGCAAGGCCCGCTGTTGCAAAAGAGACGCCGGCAAGAGTTGCGAATAACATCACTGTTCTTTGATTAGCCCACATAGAGCGGATTCCTGCAATCAGATAGGCAGGATTCCATGAAGTCCTTGCGAATAGTCTGTTTTGATTGATGTCGATCATTGCCCGGACCCACCAGTAGAAACCCATCGTGAGGAAGAACATCGCGAAGGAGTCGTGGTCTGCAAGACCGAACGTAGAGTGCGATATGTGACCAGGCATGAATGCGATTAGCCACGCAGCAGCTATTCCTGCGAGGGGGCTATGGAAGCGTCGGGCCATACCAGCTACTGGGAGAACGATAAGGGCGCCCCAGATTGCTGGCTGGGATTCCACAGACCACCAGACTGCCTCCGACAAAGACATGTCTGCAACCCATGACAGCAAGATGCCTCCGAGTGCGAGTGACCATGAGAAAAGAGGTGGCCTCGGGTTGAGGCCGCCCACGGGGTAGTTCCTATCGGCATCGAATACGAGATGGGCTCGCTCGACCGCCACATAGTCGATAATTCGCTTCATGTACCACGGATCGGAACCTCCTGAAAGATCCCATTCGCCGATTACTGAGGCGTTCATAGCAGGGATGACGTTCCAGATCACCCTGACGACGAGCCCTGCAACAAGCGCAGTTCCAACGAGTATCGCGTAGTTATGGTTCTGCCACCATCTCCTGAATTCAGAGGGTTCCCTCAGAGGCGCCATCGGGCCGATATAGCCTCTTGAAGCGAGCATTATGACGCCGACATTTGCCCATATGGTGATGAGTAGCCAAAGTATCATGGAGTAGGATCCGCTATCAGAAAGAGCGTTCGGGAAGCCTGATACCCCGATGTCTTGAAGCCTGCCAACAGTGTAGATTATCCAATTCAATGCTATCACAGAAGCCAGCACATTCCAGCGCTCGGACCTGCAGAATGTGACGAATAGGGCTATGGCAGCTGAGAAAAGCCCCCAGAGGGGTCCTAGATGTGCTCCCTTCTCGTATTCAACTGGATCTGAAATAGATGAAATCCAAATCATGGGGATGATTGCTGATGCCATCACTGCAATGGCTGAGAAGTGTGCCATCTTGTTGCGTGGATCAAACGGTAATTCCGCCATCATGCCCTTCTCACTAATTCTATCGATGGTTCTCGAGAGGACCAGTGTCAGATACACCGAGCCGAAGAGCATTACGACCCACATTGAAGAGAATCGTGCCGCTAGAAGGGAACGAGTAGCATCATCAGAGACTGCATCTTCCAGACTAGAGGTGGTTGCGAAGAGTATGGCAACATGTAAGCCAATGACTGCACCGGCGAGGAAGTTTGCCTCCATCGGTCTCCCGCGGGACACCATGACATGTGTCCCCAGTGCCACGAAAAGGAAAGTCAGGGACATCACCACGGGAATCATCAAGGTTGAAGCCAATGAGGCAACAATCAGAGAGGACATGAGGATCGAGGCATCGATACCCCTAGCAGAGGGGTGCTCCGAGCTAATCCTCCCGACGACTGCCCCAAGGGCGGCCACGACAGGCAGTGCAAGGAGGTTTGTTTCGTCCATCCATCCATTCTGTCCCGATATCTGTGCAGCAACTAAGAACACTAAGAGGGCTGCAGCCAGCATTACTGGGCCGCCAAGAATCCCCCTAAGAGATGCCGCATCGGTGTTGTCGTTCTTGTCTTTCATTTCATTCACCCAGTACAGCCGAGGCTGTCCAGCATCGCGGCCACCTTGCTGCTGCATTTAAGCGGGACGGTATGGGCATCTGCCCTAGTCTTCCGATTTGGAGCCCGGATGGAGCCTGTCGAGAGCCCGTGAGCCAATGTCCTGACGGAAATGGCCGCCTTCCAGATTGATCTGTAAGATCGCTCCGTACGCAGCCTCGATAGCCTCGCCGAGACTCCCGGCGATACCTGTTGCGCTCAGCACCCTGCCGCCAGACGAGATTGCCCTCCCGTTCGACATTTTTGTTCCCGCATGGTGGATGATTGCCCCCTTATCGAACCGGGTACCTTCAAGACCCGATATCTCCCTCCCCTTGACTGGATTGTGAGGGTACCCTTCAGACGCAAGAACCACTGTAGCTGCGTGATTATCGCTTATCTTCAAATCAAATTCCCCTAGTTTACCCTCAGCTACTGATAGCAATAGAAGTCCCAAATCGGATTCAATAAGCGGAATTGTGACTTGCGTCTCTGGATCGCCCAATCTTGCATTAAATTCAACCACGCTTGGAAGGCCATCTCGAATCATTAGGCCCACGTAAAGACAGCCCCTGTAGGGGCTTTCACCCTTGGAGAAATATTCGTGCATAGGGGCAATGATGCTGGATATCGCTCGTTCGATGACAGAAATTTCAGCGACAGGCGCTGGAGCATAAGCGCCCATGCCCCCTGTGTTCGGACCATTGTCACCATCGTTCAGTCTTTTGTGGTCTTGGCTGGCAGGGAGTACTGCGAAATCCGACTCATCCATCAAAACTAGAAGTGATGCTTCTTCGCCCTCCAGAAAGGACTCGATCAGCACTGATTCGTCTTTTTCGATGGCCGAACAAGCTGCATATTCCGCCTCTTCAATATCGGACGTCACTGTCACTCCTTTACCAGCAGCGAGTCCGTCTCTCTTGATCACCCATGGTGGGCCCATGGAGCCTAGTGCCTCCACTACTCGGCCCGTATTTCTGACCATCACAGATTCAGCAGTTGGTATTCCGAGTTTTCTCATTATTTTCTTTGCATGCTGCTTGGAGCCTTCGATCATAGCCCCGTTGGCGCCAGGACCGAAGCAAGGTATCCCGATTGAGCGCAGTTCATCAGCTAGCCCTGCTACAAGAGGGGCTTCTGGGCCAATGACGACCAGATCCGCTTCGATTTCAACTGCGAGTTTTGTTATACTTGGGATATCACTTGCTGGGATGGGGTGATTCGTGCCAATTCCAGAGGTTCCTGCATTCCCTGGGGCCACGTGTATTTCGCTGACGGATTCCGAATTGGCTAATCCGATTGCAAGAGCATGCTCCCTTCCACCGCCGCCTACAATCAGTACGGTGCCCTCTCGCATAACACTCCGTGTGATGTACGGCATATGACCTAAATGCATCAGTATGGCACAGACTTCAAGCCTAATTTGTATCCAAGGATGTTAGTCGCCCTGTGCATGACGGGAGTCAGTATTAGAAGAGCAACGACATATGGCCTGATGGATGGTTGGAAGAATATGGTCTCATGAAACAGCAAGGCTGTTGTGCCCAATATTCCAAGTGCGAATGGCAACGTATCCAATAGAGGAGCCCGTGAAGATATCTCCCCCTCTCGTTTCAGACCTCTTCGCCTCTTGATGAACGATCCTGCGCTGTCCCCAATCATACAAGCCAGACCGAGTANGAATCCAATCAAGAAGGCNGATGCCCANCCCTCGTCAAAGTGATACCAAGCACCCNCTGGAATCAAGCNAGAAGGATCNAGAAATGGTCGCTCNGATGCNGAATAGTGTCCTTNCCAGAGANTATGTGCAAGTGTCATCAAGCCTGCTGAGANAAGTGCGCCNCCGAATAGNCCCTCCCACGATTTTCCNTCTCCGAGCACCCTGTTNCCATCGGACCATGTCNTTCCAGCATCGATTTTNTGNTTCTGGAATCCGGAAAGATCNGGNANCCACTTCCCAAAGAGCATAGCACCCGTGTTTGCGAGATATGCCGGCCCGTAGAGGATGATTACCGATACTACATTTAGGACCATGCCATTCAGATCCTCTGCGGGGAATATGCTGGCTTCCATGTCTCCGGGCCCCCCGACATGTGCTTGAACATACCCCGAGCAGGGAGGGGTTGATGTCCGTCCTACCACACGGAGGGCCATGCGCACCTTTGCCTCTATGCTTGTGCTCACCATGCTGATAACCTGTTCATTCCAAGCTTCGGCGCAAAGTGAATCCATTTACTCAGACATAGTNTGGGATACTGANCGTACACATTCTGGNGAGATTGTCATCGCGGAGGGNGGGTCGCTGACTA
This sequence comes from Methanobacteriota archaeon, assembly GCA_002712645.1. GTDB lineage: Archaea > Thermoplasmatota > Poseidoniia > Poseidoniales > Thalassarchaeaceae > MGIIb-N1. The sequence continues at coordinate 35,373 of PAUH01000005.1, read as the reverse complement.
TCGAAAATTCAGNGGTTACGATGGCAGAAGGTTCGCGTATAGTCGTAGATGAAGGCGGGNCATTGATCATAGATGGATCAACNATAACCNCATCTGGTNCTCNCTACGACATAGTCGGATTCGGATATGGNGNAGGGGAAGACGGGTCTGCATTCTTAATACCGGCTTCAGACTACTCNGAATCATTTACCGCTGTNATCAATGCTGTTGATGAGGGNTCNTTNTTTGGCATGGAGTTCATCGCGGAAAATGGTCAATCAGCNTATGGAAATGAGACAGCAGCTGAGTTGACTTTTGACGCAGGAGATGGCGATACGTGGGTAACAGTNACNGGAATCCCATCTGCTTCCATGGGGATATCGGGGGTCGTCATAAATCTGGACTCCGGGGCAGATGACGATTTGATTCANATTCCATCATACGATCTTCAAACACGTAACATGCGCCCATANGGNAATCCTAGTTATGAGATTGANTCGNATGGAGCGGTNCAGATAANATCCAGNGATATCGACAGNGGNAGATGGGTGATGAATGGGGATACCACGATAACAGGAGGGGCGATCAATGATGCAGGNCCGATATTTGCAACAGAAAACTCAGCCTCNATCTCNATCAATGGCACTTTGATCGATGGTAGCCTTGATGATCACGACGTGCGGATGGGTGGTTCGACATCTTCTGACTTCGTGNATGTGGATTGGACGGATGGCCTCACAGATCGGTGGGAGAGAAGGGTAGGGACTCAGCAAGTTATTTTCGAAGCCTCGGACGTCGTCTACAGAGTAGATGGGCTTGGTTACAATCAACAGAATTCTGGGTCTCAAATAACTGANCAGANCGGTATNGGGACCATCGGCATGGGTGCTGAACGTGTTGTGGANATAGGATGGGCAGTTGATTCAGAAGAATACTCTGAATCGCCAGTTTGGTTCGAANAAGCCNTTCTCGTNACTGAATCATANCGTACNGCATGGAATGCTGACTCCANCATGAATGACTANGGAGGNAGTCTGGNGATTGACTGGAACNTTACGACCATAGATGCTTCNGGAGGNGCCCCNGGNATNNTCGAGTGGNNNGCNCCCAGTATCTCAATGACATCCATNGAAGGNACGGANTCAGGATTCTGCNGACATCAATGACGGATGGNATGCNAATGTTACGATTTCAAATGNNGGAAATGCGGATGCAGTTGTCTATTTCGTGTGCGATGATGCNGATACTGGAGATCGTCAGAGTGTGGGNGACATATACGTNGGNGGGCTTGTTGANTCGCAATCAGANTCCGTNTTCCCCATATCTTGGACTCCTTCGGAAGAGGGGGANTGGGCGTTGNTATGCTCCATCATGACTCCAAGNCAACTCGTATNNGANGAANCGTGGGGNGGAGGTTCGGTGACGACNCCGTACATCTCATTCGAANCCGTGGAAGANGAGGTTGCNGGGAGTGTNATACCGATACTCGTGGCGCTTGGGATGGGCGTNNTCGGNNTTGGCTGGTTCCTCGTGAGGCGNCTGTGACCAGTGATCAGCAGGAGNTTACTTCCNNCCAGCTNTCAGACGTATATTGNCCTGAGTCGTCCCTGTTTGTCTCNTCGTACANGTAGTAGGNCGTATNNTCAACNACACTATTNGACCAAGGGGGCGNGTTNGANCCCTCTATCTNGAGTTCATAACAGCCATAGCCNGCATCCTCCCAGTCTTCCTTGAGGATGATCGANGNAGATACGTCAGAAGCTTCGGTACTGCCACCAAGGTTCATCGTTGCCGCATCCAATCCGATGTACGNACTTCCAGANCCATATGCGCCTCCGGATGAGTCCCATGCGGCAACCGTATGCTCCACGCTCACGCTAGGGTAGTCTATGGCGACTGAGCCCTCATAAGTCATTATGACCTTGAGGTCGAAATCGGCCAACGGCATTGGGGCTATGTATTCCTGNGATGCGCCTAGCAAGCCTGCAGCGACGCTCAAAGCGACACCTCTCAGGCATCGGTCCTTTGCGCCCTCGCAGTCCTGTGTGGAGAATGAAGGGGCTGCAGAGGCATCAACGCCAGTTAGCGTACGNGTCAAATGATTCGCATCGAGAGTCCTGGTCCATGAATTACCATCAACCTCTAGCGACATGACGTAATCTGTGGACGGGAGGGCATTTCCGCTGTAGAAATCGGATACAGGGATTTTCAACAACCCATAATCGCCTTGGCCGTCTTCTTCATCGATGGAGAGATCCATCGTAGAGGCATATGCATTGGTGCCTCCGTGGGTTATACTCACCGATGCCTCGTATGAGCCGGAACCTCCGTTCTGCCTTATCTTGACTACGATCATATCGTCATCCTCATCGAGATCGATCTCTCCGAGCGACATTTCTCCCGTGAGAAGGATGGCGATTGCGAAATTACTAGACAGGAGCAAGAGGAAGGAAATCCCAATCGCGATGGTAGATGCTGATGCGGGTGCTGGCCTTCCAATGAAGAACCAGATAGCTCCAGCAGAGAGAAGCAGAACTGCTGCTGACAGATATCCCGCATTCTCGCCAAGGAAGACGCCTCCGAACCACATAACGATGAAGAATGGGACTACCATTCCGCCCGCAATCAAACCAAATGTCCTAGATAGCGACTGTGTTTGGCCGTGTTCGAGGGACCCGCGCTCGCCGGAAGGGGTGCTGCTGGGAGTCAAATTCGACTCTCCGGTCTGCTGTTCTGCTGCCTTTTGTAGAAGTCCGCCGCTCGTCATGCTGAACATAGACGTCAAAGAGACGGTTATGAAACAGTCGCCGAGAAGACTTCGGTCGAGGGCTTTCAGAGAATAGAGGCCTCGAGCGGGATTACGTTGCCATCCTCGTCGATGGCTTCGGCATCACCCCGATCTTGTCGCCTCCCTGCCAAGGCGGCTGCGGCTAATGCGGAAATCATCATTGTGCCAACCAACTCAAATCCGGGGAGATAGATCCCTCGTATGTATATCGTCATGGTTTGGATCTGATAATCCGGAACGCCGACGGTCTTGATCGAATAATCGCTGACTGCCTTGAAATTCAGATTGTAGTACTTATCGGTCCAACCTTGGTTCTTGGGCGTCCTCATCTGAACGTATATCTTCTGAGGAGGNGCCAAGGACTCTATCTCAACGGAAACAAGGGGTATACTCAGTTGGAAGCCCTCATCATTGAGCTCTTCTCGATTGTCTATTCCAATTGCAAATCTATCCATCGCGTTACCGTCGTTGTGGACGGCAAACACCAGATTAGTATCGACTTTGGGCCTCAGTTGGATGAATGCCACATCGCTTTCGACGCGAAGTCGGCTGAACTGACGGATGATTGCCANCACCGTGTANGTGGAAGGTGAGCTTGTGACTGGAACNCCATTTGCCTGTGTGACCTCGGCGGTTATTGCGACGGTCTGAGAGCCCTCTGGTGCCCTGAGATCTGCNCTGAGCGTGACCTGGAANGATGCAGAGAGCCCATTTCCGACAGTTACGCTNGCAGGTCCGGAGTATGCCAAGTTTCCAGCCTGTATNCGAATTTCCACCTTCACCTGGTGTATCGAGGGGTTTTCCAAGTTACANTTCACTATTGTAGAACGTGGNGCCCCTGGCTCTACATCTATGGCCGAAGGTTGGTTACAGGTCAGGGTGATGTCTGGAACGGCTCCCTGTGCTTGAACAGCAGCCGCTCCGGCCCACGTACTGAGTACGTACACAACGAGGATCATGATGGCTCCTCTTGCTGACCTTCGCCCTGACATGGCNAGTNGNTCCCGACAAGCCGTATTTAGCGGTTCTTCAGACATGAACGCTTAATGCGTCTTTTATTNAGTTANNANANTTGGACGGTCGGGNTNATTATTTTGGTGGACCCGACCGGATTTGAACCGATGACCACCCGGTTATGAGCCGGGCGCTCTAACCAACTGAGCTACGGGTCCTNCATCNNCGGTAACGGGAATTAGATTTGGACCTTCGCGATGATGAATGGCNCGTATTGGTAGTCAAGGTTCAAGCGTCTTCGGCTCCACAGGTGTCGCATGGCNAAGATGTGGGTGATGTTTTTCACGTCCCTTTTACTGGTATCCGCGATGAATTTCTATGCAGTGATTAGGGATCCGGACCTCATAGACATAGATGACATTCACGAGTATCCTCGTGAGACTGTGAAGGTAGAGGGTGTNTTGACCAGCTTCGTNGTTGATCCCTATGGGGAACANGCNGACAGGATAGATCTTCAAGTTCGCGANTTAGATGGNCACTCGGTTGTAGANGTGCGGTGGTTTGTAGACAGGGATCACCAGGTCCCCCCCGTGGGAACAGTCGTCACAGTTGAGGGCGAAGTGAGCGAATGGAGCGGCAGGATATGGCTCTCTTCCAATGGGTATGGTGCGATACAATGCAAAGAAGGAGACGGNGCAGGTGGCTGCACGAATATTGAGTATGAAAGCCTGCAACTAGTCGAAGTTGCCATGGATCCTGCAAAATGGGTTAATTCATCGGTCAGGGTGGACGGGTATCTTAGCGAGGCAATCGCCCCAGATGTAACATATCATTCACTGTCGCTCATGGACAATCCGGCGTATGGNAATGCTGATCACCTCCTGTANATGCAAGTTGAAGGTAGACCTGTTGAATGGATTGAATCTGGCAGCCANGTCGAGGTTACNGGATGGATTCAATACGATCAGCGTTCGCTNCGATATCGGCTTCTTGTCCAAGCCCGTGCTGTTGAGGTTCTGAATGTGGGNCCCACAGTAATGCTTGACTGGGACCTAGACCCGCANTCCCTTACATACGAAGTTGGAAAGTTGGTACAAATNGACGGAATCGCCGAGGCGGGCGAGACGAGCTGGACCCTGAATGGGCCTAATATCGGTGANAAGATATGCATGCTCCCTTCCCCTTCGGATGTCGAGAATGGGACTACTGGCACTTCAGATACATGGACTGGTCGTCTTTTGTGGTCTACTGACGAAGGGACCATTTGTTTGGATAGGGGGCACGATGCCTCGGTGCGCAACCCGATAGAAAATTCCGCAGGCGTGCTTCCTTTGAGATCCGTGGCTTCAAATCCATTCACATACGAAGGTGGGGCCTATACTTTCGAAGGTTGGGTGACAAGCACCATATCTCCCGACTATGACAAAGGGTATGTCGGCGATGCGGCGACATACTTCGATAGGACNACTCAACTTCGCATACAACTGGTAGGGGAACATGCAGAGTATATCGAAACCGGTCAGAGCATCCGATTCAATGCGACTGTGATATGGTCTCAGAGTGAAGGGCGCNTAGTTCTCGAAGCACGCTCGTGGACNCTTGGCGNGACTCCATACCCCTCGCAGATAAACTGGGGCGACGGGTACAACTCATGGAAATGGGAAATCGGCAANAGAGTATCCATAATNGGAATCGCCGTCATGGACGATTCAGGNGATCAGTGGGTGGAACGTTCTGGTTCTGATGAGCGTCTGTGCTTACTTGGTGATGGTTCTGANACCAGTCAACAAGCGGCTGTTGGCGAACCNATTGAATGGATTGGAAGGNTGGAGACGACTGAGAACTTTGTAGAAAATGAGATGAGATTCTGTCTCAACGTTCTCTGAGGAGTACTTTACATGGATCCTCTTCTAGTTGACTTCGCATGGCTCATTGGGTCGTTTGTAATAGGGGTCATGCTAGGCAGCCTGACAGGACTNATTCCCGGATTCCACGTGAATAATGTGGCTCTNATTGCCCTTTCACTTTCTCCTGTNGCAGTTGGCATAGGCATACCGCTTGATGCTGTTGCGGGAATTATTGTTGCATGNGGNACGGTCCACACATTCCTGAACTACATTCCCAGCGCATTGGTGGGCGCTCCTGACGATAACATGGCCCTAGCACTGCTCCCTGGCCANAGGATGCTCATATCTGGACAGGCTGCACAGGGCGTCGCGTACTCTGCAAGAGGGTCGCAAATGGGCCTACTGATGTCGATACCTCTCCTAATTGTCGCAAGGTTGCTATTTGGGGAGAATCCTGGGCTAGGCCTCTATGAAACAAGCAGAGACATACTTCCGTGGCTACTTCTTGTGATCTCCATATTCCTGATACTTACTGAGACTACTCGTTTACCCTGGCCTGAGCCTTTTCAGAAGTTGACTAAGGGGCTGAGGTATGAGTTCTCTCGCCCGATAGGAATTACCCTTCCAGTCGGAAAGCGTCGTTTCAACATGAAGATGCGCGCATTCGACTTTCGACTGACGGACTCGTCGAGGAGTGCGGGCATCTTGGTGGCNACAGCATANTTCCTGCTAACAGGATTCTATGGTTGGGCTGTTTTNGAGTTGCCAGCAAGATCGCCGGTTGGTATGCCGTCTGCAACACTATTATTTCCAGGATTGGCTGGACTTTTCGGTATAGCCAACTTAATTGATATCTACGTAACATCNTCCGAGATACCCCCTCAGGAGCCTGATTGGGAGTTGCCTCCCATGCGCCCATTGGCNGTTCCAACATTTCTATCAGCGGTTGTTTCGAGCGTAATGGCCATACTCCCNGGNATGACAGCAGCACAGGCAACTGTGGTGGTAATGTCTATGCGAAACTTCTGGGGGAGGTTGACTGATCCTAATTACGTGCCTGCGGANTTCGAACATGGCATTATCGACCAGCCNATAGGGAATACTAAATCAGTCGACATAGAAGTTGATGATGAGGANTTGAGCGACGAGGACAGNGATTTGCTCAAAGCAGCCTTCGGCGAGATCGAGACAACCCCCGATCTNGATCTCAGATACAACGACCCCAAGAGGGATCTCGAGATTATCGCCATACTTTCTTCAGTTAACACCGCTGTGACNGTGATGGTACTNGGTTTCCTGTACATGGTCGGAAGNCCTCGATCTGGTGCTGCCNTNGCNCTCAANATGATGTATCCTATCGANATATGGGGGGCCGTGGAACCTCCNGCTGACTTCNTACGTTTGCTGGGGATAACGATAGCAGCNGGCCTTCTTGCGGTGCCCATGATGGGNACGGTTGGAAGAGGCATGCTCCGTCTTCACGAATTGATACCCCTCAGATCCCTCGTTCTTGCAGTTACGATTTTCGTCACCATACTCGTTTACTTCTCAACCGGCTGGGTCGGGGTGGGNACTCTGGTCATAGGTACTGGAATAGGATTGATGCCCCCTCGCATCGGAATAAGACGCAGTCATGCGATGGGAATCATTCTCGTCCCCATCATGGTCTACACATTTGCGCAGACTCTNGACGGCTTCGGATTCATCTGAGGTGANTGNCCCNACATCTGGTGTGGACTGGAACACTTATGCGGAGGGCACTGCCAGCAAAGGCCGATAGCATGTCTAGCAACCGCTCTACAACCTACTTGATTGTCGGAATAATCCTAATCGGAATGAATGCCCTTGCCTTTGCGCCATACGTTTCCCAGGCGACCCTGGATACGGTGGCTGAAGCAGTGGAATCGGGTTACGACGAGGCCTCCGACTTCGAGGATGATGATTCATGGGGCACATCTACAAGCGAGCGTGCTTACTTCGCNCACAGCATAACGAATCCAGNAGANGTGGCTGACGGCACTGCTGCACCCCAGTTNGAGAAGTTGGGGCCATTCATCTACAATGTCACAACCCACAACGATCTTCTCGAGTGGGACGAGGATAATGGAACNATGACNTACTCNTCCTACGATGTCTTCGAGTGGTGCGAAGAATGCACACANGAGGGAGTGGCTTCAGTCTCAGGCGACACCCAGATAACCAACGTGAATATTCTCTGGAACACGCAGAGAATAGCGGGNATCTCGACAGGAATCGAGTACGGTGAGCANTTCGCCAAGGCCGGNTTCACCAANAGCATGATGACNTACGACATGATGTATCTCGCACCGAGCATGGACACAGCNGNTCAGATCTCAGCACTTGCCTCAGGCGCGGANNCCGCGATCAATGCNCAGACTGGCGGGGCGTTGGACGCAGTGACCGTTGCAGGCATGGCAGATGCGATGGTCATGGACGGTTTCTTCGCAAGCTGGAACGCGACCTTGAACGATATGCAGAGGGCCGCTTTGGGTGCCGATGTGATGTCGCCTGACTTCAGCTCTGCGGCGGGTTCGATAATGAACAGCGCTGTTGACTCTACGAGCGGGGTCTGCATGGCCCTTACGTGCGACTACGGCCCGTGGATGGTCGCCGCATGGGGCGAGCCCAGCTCGGTGATAACACCGCTACGGGCGGACCTTCTGGGATACGGCACGACCGATGCAGCCGAGATGGCACTAATGGACTGGGCCGTATACGCGGGTGCTGCATCCATGATGCAAACCAATGGCGCGGGAGTCCCGCCAGAGCTTGCAACAGACAATGCTCACAGAGTCGAGGTTCTCACAGGATACTCTTTCCCAGCGGATGATCTGGAGTATTTCCTCTTCGGCACGAATGCAGATACCGGATACCCGGCAGGTATGCTAGCCGAGCAAGATCTAAGCGGAATCCCTCTCTATGGAGTGGTACTGTCATTATTGCCCCTAACCGCGAACCCGCCCGATTACATGGGCTACATCCAGGAATACAACATCCCTGGCATCCTAACCATGCAAGGTGTTGCAGGATGGTCATCAGACTGGCAACTGGCAACATCGCATTTCCCGATGCGTGTTGTGAATCCAGCAGCTTCCGGNACCATGGATGCAGATACGTGGTGGAAGATGTCCTTCGGAGGCGAAGAGCCCCTCCTAGGAGGCAACATCGCAGTTGGTCTCAACAGAGCATTGGCAGCAGGCGAGGGAGCATCGCTTTCCCTCGATAAGGTCGATGAGATTCTGTATGATGGCCCATACGCCCTCAGCAACTCCGACATCGCAACGATGTTCATGTACGGCGAGCTATCGGGGAAATCCTTCCCCATGACTGCCACTGGGCCCGGTGAAGGAGGAGTTCAGATGGACTGGAACGATGCGTATGTGGCAGGCATGTATGGCATATCCGAAAGTGACGCGTCGCTTCTCAGATCATGGGTTAACGACTTGATGTTCGGATCCGTTGTCGGGCTCCTACTAAATTTCCAGTATGGGGCAGGGCCGCTCACGACACAATCAGTGAGCAATTGGCTGTATGGCTGGTCGGACCCGGTACTTGTTGGCCTATACGGTGCTGAAAACAGCTGGGTCAGCCTAGAGACCAATATGACCTACTATGGAAGCAATGGACTCTCTACAGGCGACTACAGCGTTTACGAGGACACCACTACGACACAGGACGACACACCTGGGCTAAGGGTCGCCGAGGGATACCTAGACTCGGATACTGGCGAGATNTATGCCATGAGCGAGCACATGCCCTGGAGATCACCGGCCTCAGAGACTGCAACGTTGGGACTACTGAGCGCGCACGTCGGAAACGACATGACCGATCAGAGTGATGCCTTCGGAGGCATGGCCACTGACGCTGACGAGATCCAGAAGATCAACCTCGTCGGATATGCGATTTCTGATACGACCGTAGAGGGCAATGTCGAATTCAAGGGCATCCCCATGGTGCACCATTCAGTCGCCTTGGATCCCACGGCGAACCAGATACAGGCCAAGCTGATTGGGTCTGGGACCGTTGTGGATGTTCTCCCTGGAGCGCTTCCCGTGTACTTCGAATCCAATGTGGACATATATTTCGAGGAGATAACGGGAATTGCGATGTATGGAAAGAGTACTTCCANGTTCCACCTGGANNTGCGAGGGCCTGGGATGATGAATCCNGAGATTGGTGNGGANACNCACCCGGTGTTCGAGATACACACTGCATCGGAGATTTCTGATGATGATGCTGAAAGCTTCGTTTCAGCGGTGATTGACAATCAGGGATTGATGTTCTGGACTGACTTCGGTACGGGTGCCGATGGAAGCACCGATGATATTGCAGACTTCGTGGCCGTGGCACTCTACCTCGTTGCCCTCTATCTGATATTCATTGGTGCGAGAGGCATGAGCGGAACTCGCCCAGACGAAGAATGATCTTTTGATTAATTCTTCAAGCAGTAAGATATGACTTCCGCGTAATCCGGCTGTATGCCCGGGTTCTCAGCGGCCCACGCATATCCCACGGTGCCGTCAGGCTCTATGACGAAGACTGACCTTGTTGCAACCGTGTAGCCTTTGATCGAAAAATCATGATAGGCGATTCCGAAATCGTTAATCACGGACCTATGGACATCGGAGAGAAGTGGAAATCCTATACCATTTGATTCTGCAAAGGCTGCATTTGAGAATGGTGCATCCACAGAAATGCCAACTACGACACAACCTGCCTTTTCCAAGTCACCCATCAGGTCATTGAATGAGCACATCTCCTCTGTGCAGACGCCGGTGAATGCAGCTGGATAGAATACCACCAACATCCTAGTCCCAGAATGTTCCTCGCTCGAGAATATCGACTTGTCTTGGGCGGTTAGTGTGAAGCTTGGAGCTGTCTCTCCGACTGTAAGCATGTGCAATCGTAATGGTGTAAGGTACACCAATGCTCCGGTGGTTACATCCTAGGGGGGGCATCTATGCCAAGTAGTCCCAAACCGGTCTGCAATATGTCGCCCGTAAGGGCGCACAAGGATATTCTTTCGACTCGCAGAGAGGCGTCTTCAATCAGTACCGGGCAATGCTCGTAGAATGAGCCGAATGCCTGTGAAATCCTATGCAACTGCTTACAAATCCTGTGTGGCGCCAACTCGGAAGCTGCAGTATCGACGGCGTCTGGAAAAGCTAGGATCTCCCTTGCCAGGCGAGTTTCCTCGTTTGAAGGCAAGGTGTACATCGCCGGATTTTCCACGGATGCTTCGCTTCCAGACCTAGCAAGTATGCTTCTAATTCTGGCATGCGCATACTGTAGATATGGGCCAGTTTCNCCCTCGAAACTCAGCATCCTCTCCCAGTCGAACACGTAGTCTTTCGTCCGATCTGCCTTTAGATCGGAGTACTTTACAGCGCCTATGCCGATGCTCTTGGCAATTGACTCTATTTCAGAGGAGTCCATGTCAGGGTTACGATCCGNGACTGCTGCGGATGCTCTCTGAATTGCTTCTTGAAGGAGGTCAAGTAGTCGGATTGCTCCTCCGCTCCTGCTCTTGAGTTTCCCTCCATCAGAACCCAAAACAAGTCCAAATGGGACGTGTTTGGAAGTGTGCTCCTCATGGAGAAAGCCTGCGATTCTTGCAGCAGCAAATACCATCTGAAAGTGCTGTTTTTGCTCAGCGCCTACTACATACACTAAGTCGTCCGCCCCNAGCCTCTCTGCTCGNTCGATTATGCAGGCTAGGTCCGAAGTGGCGTAATTGTAACCNCCATCTCCCTTTCTTATGATGAGGGGGAGTGGGTTTCCCTCTCTGTTGAGCCAGTCGCCCGGATACATGACCTCTGCGCCCGAATTATTGCTCAGGAGCCCTCTTTCATCGAGTCTTTCTACAACACTTGCCAGCAATGGGTCGTAAAATGACTCTCCCCTTACGTCATCTTTTGTCAACAAAACTCCGAGCAGGTCGTAAACTTCGTCGAAATATGAAAAAGATAGGTCAACCAGTTGTCTCCAACGNACCATTGTCGCTTCATCCCCGGACTGAAGGGCTACCACCCTCCTCCTTGCTCGTTCACGGAAATTTTCATCCGAATCGAATGAAGATCGTGCATCTCGGTAAAATATGCCGAGGTCTGCAAGTGCGTCTGAAGGTTGAACTCCTTCAGATTCTAAATCCTCAAGTCTCTCAATCAGCATGCCAAACGGTGTGCCCCAGTCCCCGACGTGATTTTCACGGATTACCGTATTGCCCTTCATCTCAAGAATTCTGACAAGCGAATCCCCTATCACGGTGGATCTGAGATGTCCGACGTGCATCTCTTTGGCGATGTTCGGGGATGAGTAATCTACCACAACTGTTCTTGTGGAGTTTCTTTCCACCCCATTCGTGGGGTGCTCGNCAAGTTCTGAAAGGCGATCTGCTAACCAACGACTCTCGGCCGTTATGTTGAGGAAGCCTGCGACTGAGGATGCCGAGGCGATCCCCTCGAGATGTTCATTCATTTTTTCAGCCGCCTCATCGGCAATTTCAACTGGTGATTTTTTGAGAATTCGTGCGAATTGNTGACAGGGTATTGCAAGGTCTCCATGTGACTTATCTGTAGCTGGNCCGATGATTGATTTTGAATCGAAACCNNCTAGCCCCATCTNGATCAAAACTGGTTCAAGAACCTCCGATACGGGTTTTATCAGTTCGCGCAAAGTATCAGCTCCACGGGTACCTTANCACTGCAGCGATACCTCCGAAACTGCTTGCCAAAGTGGAACCTTCCTCGGAATCGAGAGAAATGAGAGATACATTGGCTGATGTCCTCAATGCTAGTCGGCTAAGCTCATCCACGAGATCCATTGTNTTCTCAGGGTCTTCCACGGGAGACTCGGCGCCGCAAGATGGACAATCGGGGATTTCCGTCCTAGATTGTTGGGAAGAGTTCCACTCATGATTGCAGGATTTGCAACGCCAGCCAACACGTCGGACCCGGAGCCCCTCTGAGAGCAGGAGTGTGTCGACAGCACCTTGCTCCAGGGCTGCACGGACCATGACCTCCCCATAGGTGGCTNTGGGGTGTGTCTGCATCACTTCACGAAGAAATCGATCAACAAGTTCTCTTTCNGCATCTAGATCGATCTTGTCCATCAGAGAGCCTGCTCTCTGCACGAGTTCCCTTAAGCCGCTCTCATTCGAGTAACCGACATCGAAATACGGCTCTCTTATCAATTTCTTAATCTCGTGATGGAGGTAGTCATTCTTCATTACGAAATCCTTGGTCCCCCCTGGCCCTCCAACGATGATGCCTCTGATGTTCTCAATGTTGGGTAGCCAGTACGAGCATGCATGTTCAGTCGCTCTCTTGAAGAAATTGTGGGCCGCCTCCTCAATCAGGCGCTCGAATCGCTGTGCAGATTGTCCGCCCTGCCTGTGTTTGCCCATTATGTTGCTTTGGAGTTCCTCTTGACAGTGGATTCTCTTACCTGTTGCAATCCCGTATGCTGCTTCTCCGCGATCGATTACGAATAATCCGTAAGACGTTCTGTCTATCAGCATCTCTTCTAATTGAGATATCTCGAATGTTGAATCGCATCTATACCTGTATGACTGCAGAGGTTCAGGGGGATCATCCACGACTACTGAAATCAGTCTTGTCTTGTTGTTTCCTACAATGACGTGTCCCACGTATAACGCAATTCCCCTTTCCCCCGGAGTCGTGTGACGGTTGAGTGTAGCAATCGCGGATTCGATTGCATCTTGGACGTGTTTCTTCGTCGATTTTGACTTTATGTTGGCGGCCTGTCCAGCCTCTTGAGAAAGTTGTTGCCTCACATCGTGGATCTTTCGGTCAGGCGGTATAACCACTGAAACTAACTCAGTCCCCATGCCCTTCATGCCCCGTAAATCCTCNAGCGCTTTCTTGAGGCGAAGTCGTCGATACTGCTGCTCAGTGTCGTCGCTCATCGCTGGAACCTCGTCTTAACTCANAGGGCCATATTCATGAAGCCTGTGGGCATCTCAGACGAGTTGTTGATAGACAGTCGAGAACTAGGGTGCGCCGTGGATACTCGCGTGATGGCGCTCGGGGGCAGTCTCTTGAGCGGTAATTCTGATGAAATTCATGGNTGGATCGAAGGGCTTGCGCTGATTCTCGAGCGACGTTCTTCAGAAGGGTCCGCCACAGCAATAGTTGTTGGCGGGGGTGCTGCCGCTAGGCGTGGTATAGAGGCAGCCTCGTCATTGACCAGTGATAGAGATGCGCTGGATCGTATCGGTATAGCTGCTACTCGACTCAATGCTTCCATGATCAGAGAAGGGCTATCCGGAGTCGGGATTCATGTATCTGAGATAGCGCCAATATCGATAGAAGAGGCCTTGGCATCCNCAGGCAACGGNGTGGTTGTAATGGGAGGCACAGTGCCGGGCCACACCACTGACTGTGTTGCGATAGAGTTGGCGATAGGAATGAANGCTGAATCNTGTTTGATCGCGACNAATGTATCTCATGTCTACAGTTCCGATCCGTCCCTAGACTCCGGGGCTACCAAAATAATGCAGATGAGCCATGAAGAGCTCAGAGCCATAGTGGGGGAGGCTTCGGAACATAAGGCGGGCGGCAGAACCGTAGTCGATCCTGTCGGAGCGATGCGNGCACGAGAATTCGATCTAAATCTTGACGTTGTTGATGGGAGNGACCTTGCAGCCCTTGAGTCCGCTCTTTCAGGGCTACCTTTCAATGGGACTAGTATACGAGGAGAGTGAGTGAATGAGCCAGACAAAGAGGCAGCGAACCGCCATGACATCGCACAGACACTGCACGGTATGTTGGGCCCCGATACCTCTTGACAGAGATCCGCCGATATGCAGAGACGAGGGTTGTTCAGTCACCCATTCTAAGAGAGAGGCTTCAAGGAAGCGTTTCACAGTGATGCTTTACCTGTTTCCTGCTATAGCCTTGATTCTGGCTGTTCTGTCCGCCATGTAAGCGTAAGCGTCATTGCGGCATGCCGTCTGCAGCCCCTTATGCGAGTGGTGCGTATACTGTCCGTCCTACCCGGCGCGGTAGGGGTACTCTGCCTGCTAATAGGGGGTATCAGCGTTTATGGCATCAATTTGGATGCTGAACGTGTTCAAATCCCAGTCGTGCCATGCACAGAGGTGTCAGATGAAGGGTGTCTGGTGGGGATGACCGGGTCCGATCTNGAGGTTCCTGCTGGCTTTCTTTTGATGGACATAGACCTGACTATCGAATGGAGTGAGCCCTCTAAAAGCTGGATAGGAGTTGTCGATGCATCTTATGCTAATTCGTGCCCCCCTGATGGTGACGGGTTAACAGCATGCACTAAGGAGGATTTCGAATTCATTTCCGGGGGTCCGGACTCTCCAGGTAATTTCAAGCTTGATCTTCAACCAGATTCGTATCGATTTGTATCTGCTGGGAAGGAAGGCGCAGACTTGGATGAGCAACTTGTTACGATTAGCCCGTCAGTGGGCATTGCGCCGGCACTAGAATTGCTTTTGCTAGCCATTGGAGCCGTCCTATTGATTGGGGCTATCGAGATGATCTACCCCGTAGAGGTACTTTGGAAACGTTTTGTNGANTCTTGATCCTGCGANTTNTTGAAGGACCTNTGGCNCTTGGCAAGGGGCATGAAGTCACAGATTTGTGCGAATTGTAATACTCCGGTGAAGGTCGAGGGTTTGCCCAGTTCCTACGGCGGTTACGATCTGTACTGCAAGGTTTGCGGCCACACCTGGCGCGTAGAGTGAATCACAAATCTATGCCTGTATCTTCGCGATGCCAGTCCGATGGAAGGTTAAGAGGGTCTTCGACTACGTCTGCTGCTATCGAAGTTACGATGGTTGATCGGAGTTCTTCTAATCCAGTGCCATCTATCGAGCTAACAGGCATTGATTCAGGGAGCCTAGGGGCATCGATATCCGCCTTTGAACGTACCAAAATGAATCTCCTGGCGCTTATCAGGCCCTTTACCTCATCCAGTAAACTCAACTGCTCATTTAGAGGAGTTCCGCCAGATTCAGACGGATCGATCAGAAATAATACAACATCTCCGACATTCTCCAAAGCGGCTATTGCCTGCATCTCGATTGCATTCCTTTCGATGTTTGGGCGATCTAGGAGGCCAGGCGTATCGACCATCTGATATTTTCTTCTCCGATGGGTGAAGTGGCCCAGGTGAAGTCGCTTGGTTGTGAACGGGTATGCTGCGACTTCAGGCTCACCAGATGATAATGCGGTAATGAGGGCCGACTTACCGACGTTTGGCGCTCCTGCCACTACGATACATGGATTTGCAGGGTCTATCGATGGAAGTTCGCGGAGACGATCGCGTGCTTTGTTCAACCATTCGAGTTGCGGCTCGAGCTGGTCAAGGACTGAAGCGAAGCGTCCGTACGCAGATCTCCGACTCTCATGGAAACCCGCTATTTCGCGTATTCTCAGCATTTCAGACTGGATTCGTCCTGCTATCCTACGAACCTGCTCAGCGCCCCATTGTATCCCTCCGAGATTCTTACGGTAATCGTCTGCGCCAACTGAAGCATCAATGAGGGCTTGATCGAAAGGAGAGAGTGCATTCAGACTTGGCCACCTATCNACCCAGTCGAGTAATGTGGTTGCTATGGTGTCAGATGATGACTGTACCATCCTATTCATCTGCTTCCTGACCCTATGGTACTTATCCGGATCTTCAACCAGAGCCGCCATCTTACTTGCTTTTCTGAAAGCCTTATCGACGATTTCCTGAGGCAGCAATACAGTGGGTATCCGCCTCCATTCCACCGACACCATGGCAATCCCTGCTGCGACGGTCTCGTGTGACGGTCTTGAATTGCGTGGGCGTTAAAGTCGGCATCTCTGCGTCTTCCTTATGTATCTCGGATTGACAATAGGTATCATGCCGAGCACCGATGGAGGGCAGGGGCGAGATCTCCCCGACTGGGCTGAAACGATGTANGACGCATATGGTTCACCTGATCTTTCTACGAGAGGAGACGTTTACGTCGGTCCGCTGATCGGCCGTAAATCGGGCCTTAGGAAGGATGATCTTGTTGAAATGGTGATTGATGCGCGATCGGTAAAATCTGGGGAGTCGAATATCATCAGGGGGATGCTAATCTCGACAGGTAGGAGCTCCATAGACATCCTAGATGAAAATAGTCAGTTTCGCTCATTCTCTCGAGACGTGATCGTTGAAATTCGACTAGTTGCGCACATGAGGCCTCAGTACATAGATGACGATGAGTTGTTATTCTTCGAAAGAGAAGACATGCGTCGTCGAACTAGCGTTAGTGAGCAAGCGGAAAGGAAAGCTGATGGCCATGATGATTCACATGTGTGGGGCTGATTCTGATGTCTGATCTTGCAAATAAGCGCTGCGAGCCGTGTGAAGGCGGTGTCCCGCCCCTCAAAGAAGAAGAATGTGAGAAATTTATCTCCGGCATAGACAAGGGGTGGGCCGTAGTGGATGGGCACCATCTCAGAAGAGTATGGGCATTTCCGGACTTCTTGACAGCTCTTGAGTTCGTAAATTCGGCAGGCGCTGTATGCGAGCAAGAAGGGCATCATGCTGATTTTGAAGTTGGTTGGGGGCGTGTTGAAGCAAGGATTTGGACCCATAAAATCGATGGCTTAACTGAATCAGACTTCGTACTCGCGGCCAAATTCGATCAACTCTGAAAGGTGGCATGATGAGTGGGGTACAGGACATCATAATGTCCAGACGCTCCATCTATCGATTTGAAGAAAGTCCTGTTGAAATGGCCTCCCTTGAAACTGCCTTCGAGGCTGCTAGGCACGCTCCCTGTCACAAGCAAACTCATCCGTGGAAATTNTATGTTCTCGGAAAGGACGCTCGTAGCTCTATGATTCCTGAAATAGAAAGACTAGCCAAGGAAAAGGCCACAGGGAGAGCCGAAGATGAGATTCAAGAAGGCATTCAGAAGGCGATATCNAAGATATTGTCCCCTCCAGTGCTAATAGCGGTTACATCTGCTGTCACTCCTGAAGATGATTTCAGAGAGATGGAGGACTACGCCGCAACGGCGTGTTCCGTACAGAATCTTGCCCTCTCACTTTGGGATCAGGGCATTGGATCACAATGGTCCACTGGAGGCATAACGAGGTCTGATTTCGTTTATGGGGTACTTGGGATCTCGCCGACGAAAGAGAAGATTGTCGGATTTGTGAAGGCGGGCTATCCAGCAGCAATTCCTCGAAAAGAAAAGAAGTCGATTGACGAAATCAGGAAATATCTTCCCTAGAATCACCCTATGGCAATTACTTCCCCGGTCCAATGGAAGACCAACAGCTCCCCGTCAGGGGTTTCTCCGAAACCAACAATCATTCCTCCAGACGCTCCGATNTACTCGTGNGACCAAGTTCCTGATTCTTCGCGCATGATCCATATTGATCCAGAACAAAAATCACCGTACAGGTACCCATCCCGGAGAGATTCTGGACCCCAGTCCATCCAGAATCCGCCTGTGATAGAGCAATTCCCATCTTCGTGAGGGTAGAATCCAACTGGATCCGTCATCCCATTCGGTACCGACGACTCTTCTTCATCTGGATTGCAGGTCCCATCCTCATTCGTGAAACCATTAGGGTAGAATCTATGGTTGCCCTCCCTCTCAGACCAGCCGAAATTAGCACTTTCCATGAGAGGGATCAGATTTACCTCCTCGTAACAATTCTGTCCCACGTCTGCTATCCATAACCTGTCATNACTGTCAATATCAAATCTCCAAGGNTTTCTCAGGCCACTATGGAGGATATATTGATCCCCAGTTTGATTTTCCATTACGGGGCTGATACCGCCTTGTTCGTATGCGAACAATAGGATTGACCCTAGGGGGGTCGAGTTATTTTGCCCATTCTGATGTGGATCGTCACTAGCCCCTCCGTCACCGACACCCCACAGATACTGATGGTCGCCGATAGGGAGCAGGTAGCCCCCATTGTGGTTCCTATATGGTTGGTCAATCTCCTTCAGTATCACGATAGTTGAAGGGTCGAGATGTCCCTCGCTGTCGACATTAATGGACGCCAGGACAAGATTTGACTCGTTGGGCCCTGCGCAGGGCCCTTCATTGACGTACGATAACAAGACTTCCCCCGTCATTTCAAAATCATCCTCGAAGACTACCCCGAGGAGGCCCTGCTCCATGTGACAGCGGTTCACAATCATGCTCAAGTCTGCGACTAATTCCAGATTATTGCCATCCCATGACTTGATGTAGCCACTCAAATATACAATCCATAATTCGCCGGTGGCCGGATTAATCAGCGACTGATGCGGGATATCAAAAGCCTCCAGTAAGAGTTCGCATCCCAAACTGTAAAACTCGTCTAGGTTGCAATTCCCAGAAACGGGATCTGGCCACTCGTATGCTTCGTCAGACCCGGACATGCAGCCACTGGATGCTGTCGACAGCACGAGAATCGCGGCAATGAGTGAAACTCTCATCGGATATTCACCCGAAGTAGGCTTGAATACCGGGCACGTTGGAAACTGCTGCGCCATATGTACCGAGATGGTTTTCTGCATTAGTAGGCACCATGTCATTTGTGTATAGGAGATCCCACAGTATTTCGCTTCCCTCACTATCATCATTCAACGCGGCGAGGGCGTTCTGTACGGCAACTACAGCATCTGCATCCATGTTGTCTGGATTGTAAAGCGCCGGATGACTGGGTGCCTGTCCGAATGGTTCTAGCATGACGACCTCGTCCCTATCTAGGCACCATTCGTACGCATCGTCTCCTGTACAATATGTGTCGTATACTGTATCTTTGACAAGCGCTATATCTCCCGTCCCGTCCATCATGCACCTCATGGCGCCTTTGTAAGATGAATACGGGGTGCTACCCCTCGGGATACTGGAATCCTCGGAGAAGAATCCGTGTACCGTGGCCTCCAAGGAATCGATATGAGTCGGATCATCACCTTTGACTTCGGCATACCCATTTCCAATCAGATATCCCATCGGTATGAGCATGCCTGCACTCTTCAACCAGCCAGTGTGACATGACCGCTTGCCCTCCATCAGGGCGAATGGATCTGTGTCCGGATCATCGTCCAAATATGCTGCAGCCATGTCCGAATCGGCCCTCACCCATGCAGCGGCGTTGTAGTAAGTCCTGCCGTCTGATTTCGTCTCAGCAGCGAGAACGTCCAAATCGTATACTTCCCAAGCTAACCATGCAGCAGCCCCATCTACGAATCCGATGTCGGCGTTACCCTTGTCTATAGCCTCGATTAGCGGTCCTGAATCGCTAACTGGATAAATTTCAACATCCCAGTCATCTCCCATCAAAATACTCATCTTATCAGCCAAATGCTGAGGATTGCTATCCCAAACCTGGTAGTCTTCCTGAACCTGATATGCGATTGTCAAACAGTTCTTGCCTTCTTCGCAAGAATCATAATCAGGCTCGTACATAAGAAGATAAAATCCACCTCCAAGGAGCAGTAAAATTGAGATTGAGATTGCTTTGTTTGCTTGGGCCCAACTTGTCACGTCGTCTACGTTCATAGCCTCGTCCGGAGGCAGGAGAGAAATAAAATTTAGGCTTGCCTAAAATATATCGATAATTACCTATTGACGATTTCAGAGGCATTCAGATCGTTGGTTGTGCAACTTTGGCCGCTCTTACTCGGATTATAGCGCGATAAGTGTCTTCCTAGAATCCAAAAAGCCACTTAGGATACAAGTAGAGTCTTCCAAGAATTGAATCTGAGAATCTGAAGAGTTGTGCCCTATGTCTCCCCACCCTTACCAGCTTTACATCTTTCAGGCTGGCCATCTCGCTCCATCGATTCCGACCATTGATCGGAAACGACTTATCGAATCTCTCTGGAGTAGCCATCAACTTCCATCCCCTTCTCCCGGCAACTGAATTGATGATTTCGTCCCTGCATGAGTCTGATATTAGTTCCTTTATCTCCACCATCACTGGTTCCTCCCTGCACTCCAATTCGGATATCACCTGCTCAAGAGTTGGTATGGCTATGTCAATTTCGCAGCCTGCTGAGATAATATCGTACATATTCATATTACGGGTGTTCATACATTCTCCCTTAGCCCATATATGATCATCATGAAAGACGAATAAGACTCCGTCAGCGGATTCCCTAACATCGAATTCCCAGTATCTGAATTTGGGGTTTGAGACCATACTGAATGAATTATGTAGGCCCTGTATGGTATTCTCAAATTTAGTTCCGGATGCGCCAAGTCTATGTCCGAGATTACGCATGTATAGATATCCTATGTTAGCCACTCCTATGATGTCTATTGCTGCACCACTCGTTACCGAGTGTTCCTGCTATCTTGATGGTGGCCAGTCATCAGATCATGTCAGACGCCAGAGTGGTCTTGCATAGCCTTGTACCATACAGATATTACCGGATGGTTCTGGACTATATCGAATCCATACAGCCCTTGCATGGAACGAAGTATGCCAAAATTAGCATAATCTGCACCATTCGGCTCTTGCTTTCCGAAGAAGTTTCCTTGGACGCCTTCCGACATGACGTCTAACTGATATTGGAGATTGTCACGAGGGGTCAATTCGAACATCTTCGCCCTACTCTTACCCACCATTCGCATTATGAAACCTCCAATCCACTTGTTTATCAGACGACTTCCGAAAGAGAAGTTATCCACCTTTGTGACATAGTCGAGAGCCTGGACCGAGGTTCTGTACGAGGTATAAATCACCGCGACTATCGACTTACCGAGAATCTGATTGGAGAAATCCATCCAACGATCTTGTTCGGGGTCTTCTCCTGCCCGGGGGAATGAGTTGGTGCCGGTGGAGTCGATGTAATGGAGAATATGGTTTGAGTCATTCACCTGAGTCCCGTCGGCATCCACATAAATCGGCACTTTGCCCCAATCAGACCATTTGAGTTGGGTCTTGAATGTGGGGTCCACCTCTACTTTCGAGTACTTGATGCCCCTCGACCCTAGGAGGGCCTTTACCTTGAAGCAGAAAGGGCAGGTTTCGAAGCAGTACATTGTTGGCAGATTGTTGACGATCCTTTCCGGAACGCGTTTCACCTGTACTCCTGAAGTTGGCTTCTCAACTGAATCGTCCACTGGCATGATATTGCGCTCAAAGGGGGCCTTGTGAATCCATCGAATCAGGAATGCCCGCTCAATACCTTGCAGCCAGCATAGAAAGTCATCCGCGGTGTTTTTCCGACGTTTCGCTCAGGGCCGGATATGGCTGATGGCTTCCACGTGGTCACGGGAGCATTCGGCTATTCGGGAAGATGGATTGCCAAATTACTTCTAGACCGAGGAGTACGGGTCAAAACTCTAACCAATGCAATTGGGAGAGACGATCCATTTGATGGAAGTGTCGAGGTGCTTCCCCTTGATTTCGAAGACAGGGATTCTCTCGTTCAATCTCTACGTGGTGCAGAGGTTTTGTACAACACCTACTGGGTCAGATATAACAAGAAATCAGGCGGTTACGATCATTCTTTGGCTACAAGAAACTGCTCGATATTATTCGATGCGGCATTAGAGGCTGGAGTGGGCAGAGTGGTTCATTTCAGCGTCTCTCGTCCCGAAGATGCTCCCGGATGGACATACTTCCAGGGTAAGGTGGAGGCAGAGCGTGCGTTGAGAGCGTCTGGAAACTCGTATGCAGTTATCAGACCGACTCTTCTTTTTGGCGGTAGGAGGAATGTGCTGGTCAACAACATGGCTTGGCTGATCAGAAAGTTCCCTGTCTTCGGATTATTCGGATGGGGAAAATACCCAATACAACCTGTTCACGTCGAAGATGTCGCTCTTATGGCGATAGAAGCCGGCATGAAAGATGAAAATGTCACAATGGATGTTGCAGGTCCTGAAATTTACACCTACAAAGAATTCGTCAAGACGATAGCGAGAGGGATGGGGGCCAGTAGACTAATCATTCCGGCTCCCCCTGTAGCTGGCTGGTTGGCTGGTAGAGTATTCGGGATTTTCCTGAAAGATGACGTCATAACAATGGCCGAAATAAGAGGTCTAATGCAAGGTCTTATGGCTTCTGAAGAAGAGCCCCTGGGGAAATTGCTGTTCAGCGAATGGATCTCAGAAAATGGTGCTAGTTTGGGTCTCAAATACCATAACGACCTTCGTGAAAGAAGATATTCTTCACCCGATAAAAACGACGTGTGATGATTAGACCTCTGGTATTGTTGCGACTCCAAGCAGAACCAGAATCATTAGTATCGCAAAGGGCACGACTTGTATGTAGTTGAGTATTAGTCCGGCCACTGCTTGGCCGTTGCCCACACCGGATGTTCTAGAGTTCGAGAGCCCCGCATGCGAGAAGGCGACTCCAACCAGGGCCATTGGCAGAGATAAGAAGCAACAAAAGAAGAAGAATAGCGGGGCGATGACAGTGAATATAAGAGACACGATCCCCAATACCATGCCTGCTGCAGCTGCGCTATTGGACGGAAGACGCTGATAGGAAACTATCACATTTCCCTGGACTAAGCCGGGGGGAATTCCCTGCGGTAAGGGCACGGGCACAGGAGTAGGGGAGGGGGTTGGAACCTCTGGAGGAGATGGGGGCGCAGGTGGCGGCGGCGGCGCAGGAGGAGGGGGATTGTTGGAAACCACGTTATCGCAGAAAAGGAGATGGCTATCTATATTTTCAGTTGAACACCAGTTGGTATCCTATCGCGAATACAGCGACGTCACAAATGGCGTGGGATATCCAGCAGACCCATATCGACCTATGGCGTATGTACAGCCATGACCAAATTGCAGCTGCTGAGATCAAGCCGAAACATGCTATTCCAGTCTGCCACCATTCGAACCCGAACAGATGAAGTGCTAGAGCGTGATGAAGAGTGAACAACAAGGCGGATAGGATGATCCCTCCGGATTCACTTCCTGTAAGTTCAATTCCCTTTACAGTTATGAACCAACGGAAAACATACTCCTCAAGCATACTATTGAGAAATATCCAGTAAAACATTCCAGCCACGTAGACTTCAATACTGGTCAGACCGGTGTTTTGCAACTGTTCGACCATGGATTCGGCATCTATGGAATCTCCAAGAACCATCCATACTACGAATATTATCACGCTCATAGCCACGCCTGTGACGACCCCCTCGAATATTCCGTTTTTATCTGAAGGCGACCATGAGATAGGATTTCCCTCGACCCGCAAGAACCAGTATGTTGGAATGAATAATAACCATGCCTTACACAAAATGAAGAATGCCTGGGATGCCAATTCACCGTCTATCACCAAGAGTGTCATCAATATCGAAAGGGTGGGGACGAAGCCGACCAGCAATATTGCTAGTAATGCATTTTTCTTCGATTCCATGCCAAAATCTCGGAATGCATCATGCATATCCTTTGTGGCTGCTGTAGCAAGATCATAGACGTACGGGCCTAGTGGCGCCACATGCCTGACATTTCAGCAAATAAGTACGATCTTCTTTGATGAATCTGGTATCTGGTGCTTTGCACTGCCCGCAAAGAATGAATGTCTTGACATAGGCCACTATTTTCTCCTTGATTCTCTTCGGCGGCACTCTTCCTTTGAGCAATATTCGAGTGGATTCCTGGGTGCCGGAAGTACCCAGTTCATTGATCAGGAATTGATAGACATGGTTGGCATCACGATCCATTGAGTCGACTATCGAGGAGAAGTTTCGAAGTATAGTCTGATTTCCTTCCAGAAGAATCTCTGGCTCAGGCATAGTCCAGCGAGCACGTTCGCTTATATCCTTTGGAATACGGTCCCTGGCCCTGTCCAACAGCGACTCGTAATCGAACTCTCCCATGTGGCTGCTGAACCACCCGTCCCTTTTCACCTCACCGGAGAGGATATGGACACATAGCCCTAGCAAAGGACATGGCCGCTCCCATCGAAGTGAAGGTGGTACGCACTCACCCTGATGCTGCATTACCCGTGAGGGGCTCGAAATTCGCAGCTGGATGGGACATAAGAGCCCTCGAACAGACCGTCGTAGAATTCAGAAGCTCAACCATGGTTCCGACTGGGTTGAAAGTTGCCATTCCGGTTGGATACGAGGGGCAGATACGTGCAAGATCGTCTCTTGGTCGAAAGGGACTCATT
The DNA here is from genome assembly GCA_002712645.1 of Methanobacteriota archaeon. GTDB lineage: Archaea > Thermoplasmatota > Poseidoniia > Poseidoniales > Thalassarchaeaceae > MGIIb-N1. The sequence continues at coordinate 10,690 of PAUH01000005.1, read as the reverse complement.
CTTCCGCATAGCATTGGAACGATTGATGCCGATTATCGAGGAGAGTTGTTCGTGCTCATGACTTGGATCGGAGAAGGGAGTTCTTACACCATAGAGAAAGGAGAACGTATTGCGCAGATGGTGATAGCGCCCATCCCGCCGAGCGAGTTTACCGAGGTAAATCTGGAGTCTCTGGGGGATACGGAAAGAGGGGAAGGCGGTTTTGGCTCAACAGGTCGTTTCTGAGTTTGAAACGTAAACTATGTCCGAAGCATTCTTGTTACCCGGGGTGGGCTTCAGGCCATGCCGCCTCAGTCTATCGATGAGCTCCGCTCAACAGTCGCCACCATGAAAGCAAAGGGGCTTAACTCTCAACAAATAGCTGATGAGCTCTCTTTGTCCCAGACAACGATCCAATGGTTATCGTCCAGTCAGCAGCCAGTTGAGGATCATCCTGCAGATATCAGAGTCGGATGGAGGTCCATAGCCGTCAAAGGTGAGAGGATCGAGGCGGTCTCGGAAATATTCGCAGACATAATGCTGGAAGAAATAGAGGAGGAAGTTGACTCAATAGTCGGTATTTCCATCAACGGCATACCATTTGCCACATGCATAGCTTCTGGGATGGATCTTGAACTCAGTGTGGCCCGTAGTATTAGCGAAGAGGAAGGTGGGCACTTGTCAGAAGTTTTTGCAGGTGTAGAGGGTAAAAGAGTCGTTGTAATAGACGACGTCGTTTCGTCGGGTTTGACCATGCGTAAAACCATCGAACACCTCACTAATGCTGGTGCCGAAGTTTTACTCTGTCTTGTATTAGTGAATAAGACTTGGATGGACGAAATCGATGGCGTCCCCCTGAGGGCCCTTGTTCGCGCTGCTAGAATCTGAGGAAGGCACACATGCACTGGGCGGATCATGCTGCAAGAGTCCTCTCGGAGAGAGGTGGGCCACAGACGGTAGCATCGGGGATAACTCCCTCTGGAAGTTTTCACATAGGTCATCTGAGAGAGATCCTTTCTGCGGAAATGATACATCGAAGCTGCCTGGACAGAGGTATCGAATCGAGATACATATTCATCGTGGACAGCATGGACCCGTTGAGAAGGGTGTATTCATTTCTTGATGATTCCTATGAGCAGTATATCGGTCATCCTCTTGCATTCATACCAGCCCCTGGGGTCGATGGAAAGCCAGATGCTTCGCTAGGAAACTATGCTGACCACTTTCTAGGTCCCTTCCTGAAGTCTCTAGAAGCCATAGGCGTAGTCCCAGAAGTTGTTCTAAACCACGAAGTATACGCATCAGGAGCCTTGGAAAACAGAATTCATTCCGTCATCGAGAAGCGTGATGAGATAAGAGGCATCATAGAAACCATATCCGGCAGGGATCTTGATGAGTATTGGTTTCCATACAATCCTCTTGGATCCGATGGGAGTCTCGATGGGGTAAGAGTGACTGGGTACGATCGCCCGTATGTCCATTGGAAGGATAGGCACGGTGTAGAAGGAAAGTCAGACATAAGAAAAGCAGATGGAAAAATGCCTTGGAGAGTTGATTGGGCTGCTCGGTGGGGCCTTCATGGCATAACCTGTGAGCCAGCCGGCAAAGATCATGGTTCAGCAGGTGGCTCATATGACACGGGAATACCGATTTCACGTCTCCTGGGTCATGAACCTCCCAGCAAAATGGTCTATGAATGGATACAGATCAAAGGCATGGGGCCCATGTCCAGTTCCAGCGGGAATACGATTGGCCCCCTAGAGACTCTAGAAATCGTCCCTCCAGAGATTGTAAGGTACATGATTGCCAGGACAAAAATGTCCAAACATATCGATTTCAATACAGGGAATATGCTGTTCGAAATGGCGGATGAATATGAAAGACTTGTGAAATCTCCTCCCGTTGTTCGGGATGACGAGCCGCGTCGGAAGCAAGTGGCAGCAGCTACGGCACATGGTGCACTCAGACTGAGCCAAATTGCGAGAGACGCGCCCATTGAGGCAGGACAGGTCCCATTCAGACATCTTTCACTTTTGGCACAAATCAGATCCGAAGACGAACTTGTTTGGGAATCATTGCGAAAATCCGGACATCTTTCAGGATACCCGTCTGAGGCGTTGAAATTACGTCTATCGAGGATGCGTGCTTGGATCGATGGAAAGCACTTCCCAGAAGAAAGCCGAATAGAAATATCGAAAATTGCAGATCGCGCCATACTAGATACTCTCGATAGTGATCAAATTGCTTTCATAAGGCATCTCGGAACCCAGATCAAAGAATGTGAATGGAGCGATTCAGACATAGGGTCTTTGATTGTTGATTCCATAGGCGTATGCGGCATAGGGGCGAAGGAGGGATATTTGGCCATATATTCGATACTAATCGGGAGAAGCAACGGGCCCAAGGCCTCCACATTAATGGCAGAATGTGATCGTGATGAGTTGTCAGAGTTATTTTCCCTGACTTAGACAGTTCCGATTGTCAGACTCCTTGGCTCGGGCACTCCCTTGATCAATTCAGATATCGCCTTAACTTCCATCTTTGCACCTGAAAGTGTTGTTACAAACGGGATATTTAGCTCGACAGCGAGTCTCCTCATCATATTTCCATCGAGTATAGCACCCCCAGAGCCAGTAGGCGTATTGATGATGAGTTGGATCTTTCCTTGGCGCATTAAGTCTAGTGCGTCCGGCGAGCCCTGTTCAGCTATCCTGTAGACGGTATTAGCAGGTAAGGTCCCGGACTCCCGGATTACTGAAGCAGTACCACGCGTTGCATGAATGGCGAAGCCCATCGAATGGAGCTCCCGGGCAAGGGGTATGATCGAATGTTTGTCTGCGTCCTTCACAGTGATGTATACCCCTCCGTGGGTTGGGACTGGTATTTCTGTGGCCATCCTTGCTTTCAGATAGGCAGCGGCAGGAGACTTGTGGGATCCCATCACCTCTCCCGTGGATTTCATCTCGGGCCCAGGCGCCGGATCTAGTCCTCTGAGCTTTATGAATGGGAAAACTGGCGCCTTGACAGCAACTGCGTCCATCTGTCTCTCGGGTATGTCCAAATCCTCTAGGCGGTCACCCATCGTGATTCTTGCAGCTATTCTTGCGAGAGGGATGCCTGTTGACTTCGCAACGAAGGGGAATGTCCTGGATCCTCTCGGATTGACCTCTAGCACGAATAGCTCGTCGCCCTTTATGGCGAACTGTATGTTGTAACATCCGATCACGCCGAGTTTTAGCCCTATTCGTTTGGTCCACTCTTCGACCTCTTCGAGGATAGCGTCTGATACATTCTGAGTAGGGATGAAGCACGTTGAATCGCCAGAATGTATGCCTGCCTCTTCTAGATGCTCCATCACTGCGCCTATCAGCACCTCGTTACCATCGCATACGGCATCTACATCCAGCTCTATGGCATTGCCGAGATATTCGTCAACTAGGAGGGGCTTCTCAGGTGCGACGTAGGCCTCAGACATGTATGCATCTAGTTGCTTTGAGTCCGCGAGTACCTCCATTCCTCTGCCGCCCAACACATAGGATGGTCTGATCAAAACTGGAAATCCTATCTCAGCAGCACCATTCCTAACTGCGATGGAATCTTTTGCCGTAATGCCTCTCGGCATCCTCAATCCATTCCTAGCAGCGAACTCCTCGAAACGGTGCCTGTCGCTCGCTTCATCGACTGCATCTGGTGACGTTCCAGCCATCTTCAAGTCTACCCCCATGGAATGCAAGTGGTCGAGCTGGCCCTGAATCGGCAGTGCGAGATTGATTGCTGTCTGACCGCCAAATTGCAAAATTATGCCATCCGCCCTTTCCCTCAGAAGTATTTCGATGACAGATTCAAGGGTCAGAGGATCGAAATACAGACGATCGCTAGTATCGAAGTCAGTTGATACTGTTTCAGGATTATTATTGATTATAATAGCCTCATGCCCCATATCCCGTATTGCACCTACTGCATGAACACAGCCATAGTCGAATTCAATTCCCTGGCCTATTCTAATTGGTCCCGATCCTATCACGACCATTCTCCTGACTTCTTTCAAGGCGTCTGCTTGAACCTTGTCTATTCCTCTTGAAGCGTTGCCGCCCTCATATGTCGAATAATAGTAGGGAGTTACCGCAGCGAACTCAGCAGCGCATGAGTCGACCATCCTGAATACCGGGTGTATTCCTAACGAGTGCCTGTGCTTCGTCATCTCAGAGACGGCAGAAACGTCTAGTTGTGGCTTGAANCCATTCATCGCATCGACGATATGTGCGTCTGAGAAGCCGTATCCTTTCCATCGCCTGATTGAGTTTTCTTCGATGTCTTCTATGTCTGAAGAGATACCGGCCTCGACGATCTCTGCTTCGATTGACGCCATTATCGAGAATCTGTGCAAGAACCACCTGGTTATTCCTCCAGAAATTTCTCTTACCCTCTCTACGCCCCATCCTCTTCTAAANGATTCAAAAAGTGCAGCCATCCTACGATCAGATGGTATGGATAACCATGATTCTAGAGTCGTATCATCAAGGGGAATCGNGGCTCGCTCATCCATTGTCTCCCCTCCAGATGCATCTGCCATTGTAAGTGGACGTGGGTGGGGTGAGCCATATTCTAGGCTAGACCATGCTTTCAGGAATGCTTCTTCGAAGCCNCTCCCTATCGCCATTACCTCGCCTGTAGACTTCATTGATGTCCCNATAGTCCTATCTGCGGTCCTGAATTTGTCAAAGGGCCATCTAGGTATTTTTACAACGCAGTAGTCCAGTGTCGGTTCAAANGCAGCCGTNGTCCCCTCTCCAGTGATAGGATTTGGCAACTCATCGAGCGTGTAACCCACGGCGATTAACGCCGCCATCCTAGCAATCGGATAACCGGTCGCCTTAGATGCCAGAGCAGATGACCTTGAGACTCTCGGGTTTACTTCTATAACTCGATATTCGCCTGTCGACTGTTCTACGGCAAACTGGACATTGCAACCGCCCTTTATGTTCAATCTTCTGATTAGTTTGAGTGCTGCATCCCTGAGGTTCTGATGGTCCCTGTCTGACAGAGTTTGCTGNGGTGCGACTACAACTGATTCCCCTGTATGAACGCCCATTGGGTCNAGATTTTCCATCGTACAGACAATTATTGCATTATCTGATGTNTCGCGCATAACCTCGTACTCATACTCCTGCCATCCCAGGATACTTTCCTCGATGAGAACCTGNCCTATGGANGAATGAAGTATGCCCTGTCTTGCTATCTCAACGAGTTCCCCCGTATTGAACGCGGTACCGCCCCCAAGACCCCCTAGCGTAAACGCCGGCCGTATTAGNAGGGGGTATGCTCCGAGATCATCTGCCGCGGCCAGGACTTCGTCTATCGAGCTGCAAGCTATCGCACGGCACACTGGGAGATCTATTTCTTCGCAGACTTTCTTGAATCGNTCTCTGTCTTCAGCGTCATCTATTGCCTGGAGATCGCACCCGATTAGTTCNACNCCGAGTTTTGCTAATGTCCCCTCATGGGCCAGTGCAGTGGCTATGTTGAGTGCTGTCTGGCCACCCATTCCGGCGAGGAGTGCATCAGGCGATTCGATTTCCAGTATTCTTGCAACGACNTCAGGCAGAAGTGGCTCGATGTATATCTTATCGGCCATCTCGGGGTCATTCTGTATNGTAGCTGGATTGGAATTGATGAGTATGACCTCATAACCATCATTACGAAGTGCCCGGCANGCTTGTGATCCTGAAAAGTCGAACTCTGCAGCCTGGCCTATTCTGATAGGTCCCGATCCAAGTATCACGATCCTCTTCAGATCATCTCTCCGAGGCATCAGGCTCTACTCCTGACTTTCAAAGTGGAATCCAGATGGTCATCCACGATATCAGAAAATCGGTCGAAGAGCATCGAAGCGTCATGAGGGCCGGGGCAAGCCTCGGGGTGAAATTGGATTGTGAAGCATGGCCTATCTATGAGGTCGAGACCTTCGACGGTCCCGTCATTTGCATTGACGTATCGTACCTCAAATTTACTTTCCAGGGCATTCTCACTCGAGTCTGAATGNGCTCCTGAAGGGTGTGGTGCGAGCATCCCCTTGGCCGGATCTTCGACNGCAAAGCCATGATTCTGACTGGTGATGTGCACTTTATTGGAATGTAGGTCAAGGACAGGTTGATTCGCGCCTCTGTGCCCATATCTGAGCTTGTATGTCCTGAGGCCTGCTGCCAAGCCCATTAGTTGGTGNCCGAGGCATATCCCCATGACTGGGAGTCCTGCTCTGACAGCCTCTGCTAGGGTGTTCCTGGCATCACTGGCAGCACCGGGATGTGCAGGATCTCCGGGCCCGTTTGAGGCGAACAATGCTACTGGTTTCCAATTTGAGACGATATTCTCGAATGGTAAACTTGCTGGGCACCACACTACCTCGAATCTACTACATAGTTCTCGNAGNATATTNTACTTGATTCCACAGTCNAGNACGGCGAGNCNGGGGAGGNGNTTGNCTTNTTCATCANTGGCNCCNGGNTTNAGNAGANCNGCTNGATTCAGCGTTACNTNTNCNACNAGATCTTCNTGATCGGGGGGNTGCATGCTTTCGAGTCTCTNCTTCAANTCANCNTCNCNNTCNANGGGNCCGAATATTGCTANNAGNGTNCCATGTTCCCGNACNNTACGTGTCAAAGCTCGAGTATCGATATCGCATATACCAGGGATATCGTGGGATCTGAGGAAATCATGCACGCTGCCAACCGAGTCTCTGTGATCCGGATTAATCATGAGTTCTCTACATACTATCCCGCGAGGGTGTATGCCGGAAGATTCGCTTGTTCCAGGGTGTATTCCGTAGTTGCCGAGTAATGGCCAAGTGAAAGTTAGAATCTGGCCTGCAAAGGACGGGTCAGTCATACTCTCCTGGTATCCGCACATACCAGTGGTGAAGACGAGTTCTCCTTCCCCTGAAGAGCAAGAGCCGAAGAGACGTCCCTCCATCCTAGTGCCATCTGCTAGAAGTAGCACCCCGGGAGGTCCTGTAAACGGTTCTCTGACTGTGTTTTCGAGGAGTTTGTCAGCAGCATCGGGGAATGATGGGGCATCTAAAACGCCCTTCTGATTGAGGCCGGGGCTGAATCCACCGGGGTGAGGAGGCCTCGACATCGAGTATGATGCCTGAATGCGATTCTTATACATTCATGATTCAGAAGTACTTTTTTTATCGACAACATTCTTCCCTTCTCTTGAGGGTACGACTCTTATTGACCCGCCTTTAAATCGACTCTCTATGGCAACAGAACTGTGCCACTGCGAGAGTGCAACTGCTAGTGCTGCAACTTCTGAATGAGGTTGATTCCCGACGGCCACATTATGGTTTGAGATGCCAAATAGCTCCCCAGGCACTTTCGCGCCGCCGACGACTAATGCCACAGGACGATCTCGCCGAATCTTCGGAAGCGCCTCTGAGACTTCTTCCCCATACATGGTGAGATGTATGATGATTCCCGGCGGCCTCTCTTTTGTTCCTTTTTTGAAAGATTTCAGATACGCCATTGGCCTTGATTCGTATCTTGCTGAAAAGGGCCCACCGAAACGTTCTGAGACATTATTCCAAGTTTCAATGATATTTGGATCTTCATCTCCGCATAGAACAATTCCATCAGCCCCAAGCGCCCTAGCAGTGAGACCTAGATGAGATGTAATTCTCTTGTCTCGATCTATACGGTGACCTAGCCTGACAACCTCTAGCCAGGGCAAATGCTGTTCCACCACGAGTTACGGGAAGGGCGGAGACACATCATCATCACCCTCGTCAGAATCATCTACCATCTCAAAAACATCGAATGGGAGATAGTGGTGCTGTCCGAGGACCCATGACAGTAGTATCGCGCTTATCCCACTCATTGTAGACAAATATGTGAGCGCAGATAGCACGGCTAAACGTCCCGTTGCAGACAGTGCGACTCCCGCTTCGTCTATCGACCCTACCAGGAACAGGCCTAGCGGCTCTATTACTAGATAAGCTACCAGCAGAGCAGTGGCGCCTCCGGTGAGAAGAAGTGCTGGGTTGCCCCTGTAACTTCCGAGTGCGAAAACAAATGCGGAAATTAGGACCAAGACTGGGACCATGATGCTGGTCGAGTGGAATTGCATGCCAATCAGAGATGAAGGGATGTCCGAATCACCAAGTTGGGCACCACCTTTAGCAACAGTAATCCACCACATTAGGCCCACTGCCATGGCGTAGGCTCCGGATTGCAGTCCGGCGTTAGTCATCAGGGTGCGCATGTGGTGTGGATCTCTTGGCCTGTGCCTCACAACAATGGATTGCATGAGTTCCATTGTCTCCGGCGAGAGGGTTTCCTCTACAGGGTTATCGACATCACCCTCCTCCATCATTGGCCTTCATCGCCTTCCATCACATCATAAAGCCAACGTTGTTTCCAGCACACGTGAGGGTGGACTTGGGGGGTAGAGCATTCGCCGAGGGGGTTCGCCTCCCAGCGCTTATGGGCGTTGTGAATGTGACTCCGGACTCATTTCACCCTGGCTCTCGATCACTTGATCCGTCTCATGCTGTTTCCCGGGGGATTTCGATGATTGACGAAGGGGCCTCGATAATTGATATCGGGGGTGAGTCGACTCGGCCCGGCGCCATGCCGGTGGGTGTGGGGGACGAGCTTTCCAGGACCATTCCAGTGATTGAAGGAATCTTGCATGAGAGGCCTGATGCATTCATGTCGGTAGACACTAGCAAGCCCAGGGTTGCTAGCGAGGCTCTGAGAAAGGGCTGTCGCATGATTAATGATGTGACTGGCGCTGAGAATGAAGAAATGATCGACTTAATTGCCGATGCTGGGGCTCAAATTTGTGTTATGCACATGAAAGGCGAGCCGCGAACTATGCAAGTGGACCCTGGATACGACGATGTGGTTTCAGAGGTTGGCGCCTACCTAAGCGGCAGGGTAAATGCTCTAGTTGAAGCAGGCATACCCCCAAGGAACATACTCGTGGATCCCGGAATTGGCTTCGGCAAACGCCTTGAGGACAATATTGCATTGCTGAAGGCTGGTCGAGAAGTAGTGCCGAGGGAGGATGTCAGGCTGCTTTGGGGCGTCAGCCGTAAGAGGATGTTTCTCGATCTTCTAGGGCGAAAAGATAGCAATGACAGACTTTTCGGGACGCTTGGTGTTGCAGCCTCTGCAGTATGTTCGGGCGTCGATGTCCTAAGGGTTCACGATGTACTGGAACATGCTGATCTTCTCAAAGCGATGACTTCGACGATAGGGGGCCAATAGATGAGTGATACGGTTATCGATCTCGATGATAATGTCAGAGTCGTAGGTACCGCGCATGTCAGTAGAACTTCGATAGATTTGGTGCAGGAGCAAATTTCAGAATTCGAACCGGACATTGTTGCTGTTGAGTTATGTGAATCAAGATTGAAATCGCTGGAGAATCCTTCTGCATTGGACAATGAGGATCTTCTCTCCATCATAAAAGACGGTCGTTCAGGCATGATCCTGCTTCAGTCCGCTCTTGCCAGTCAGCAAAGAAGAATGGGCATTGAACAAGGAGAGAAGCCTGGAGCAGAGCTTCTCAGAGCCATTGATCTTGCTAAAGAGATGGAGCTGCCTGTTGAATTGATTGACCGGGACATAGTTACCACGCTTAGAAGAGCTTGGAAGAAGATGGGACTCGTGGAGAAGGGTCGCGTTCTCAACGCCCTCCTCTGGAGCGATGATGAGGGTGATGGAGAAGACATTGAGGCATTGCTCGAAGATTCGGATATGCTCAGTAAAGTCCTGGAAGAGGCTCGTGATGTTGCTCCCAAGGCAGGCGTTGTTCTGATTGATGAAAGAGACCGGTACATGGCCAGCAGGATACGACAAGTGTCGGAGCAAGGAAGAGTGCTGGCGGTTGTAGGTGCTGGCCACTTGAGCGGAATTAAGACTGCGTGGGAAACGCCTTCTCCTGAAGCTGCTGGCGAGGTCATCTCAAACCTAGATGTAATTCCAACCCCTTCAAGATGGCCGAAGATTCTGGTGGGCGCTATCCCGGTGATTCTCGTCGGTATTGTTGGGTGGATGTGGCTCCAAGGGGATTTAGAGGGCATAGGAAATACTCTCGGATACTGGATGGTAGCAAATGCTGCCCTTGCTGGGTTGGGGGTGGCCATCGCAGGAGGGCATCCTCTTTCGATATTGGTGGGCGCCATTGCGTCGCCCTTTACATCACTGAACCCTGCACTTGCGGCAGGATGGTTTGCAGGGTATACCCAATACAAGATGCAAAAACCCACAGGACTAGACGCTTCGGAGTTCCTTGTAATCGAAGATGTGGCTGGACTCTGGAAAAATAGGGTTGGTCGCATCTTACTTGTCACAGCTCTTGGAAATCTAGGATCTTCGCTAGGAGCATGGCTTGCTGGGGCCGCGATCATAGGTACGATACTGGGTTAATTCGCATGGACCTGCATTTCAGTACCCCAGTTGAGTCGTGCCCATCCTCTTTCATGTAGGTAGTAAAGAGCCAATTTTGTGACTAGTTCCAATCCAGCTACCGTAGCGGCCAAACCTGTGGCCTGATCAAAGGTTATTCCGAGGTCTTCGCCCATGTAGGTTGCTGAAAGAAATGTTAGGAGGAATGTATCCGTAGTTGCAATTATTCTCCAAGTCATGGTCTTGACGAGGCTCCGCATAGGTGTGGCATGGCCCATAACCTACGAAGTAGCGAATAG